>JBAVVQ010000103.1:0-4847 GCA_049697375.1 Rhodomicrobium sp. | reverse complement strand
CGTACAGCTTGCCTCGGAGGCGACCCTGATTGACACGCTTCCCAGAATGGCGCTCCACAGTGAATGCTGGCGCGCGCCGATCAGGATTTGATCGACCCTGTTCTGCTCCGCATAGGTCAGGATCGCCGAGGCGGGCTCGATTGCTTCAAGGACGTGATAGGTGATGCGCCCCTCGCCGAGCCTTAAGGGCTGCGCCCAGGCCTTGAGCGCCACAAGCCGGTTCACGTGCTTGTTGTGGCCCTCCTCATCAAGGGCGGTATCGCGGGTGCCGATGTAGCTCTGTTTCAGCACATTCACGCAAGCGAGCCGAGCCGACGGCAGGAGCGTCAACGCGCGCGCCGCAGCCTCGCGAAGGGCATCGTTGGTCTCCTTCGCGCCTTCGCCCGCGTCGATGGCGACGGCGATGATGGGGGCTGACGGAAGAGGAAGCGCTACGGTGCGCGGTGCATAGGGTTCTCCGGCGTCCGTGTTAAAGCGCCGCCTCATGCGCGCCCAGAACGAGTTGACCTTCATTCGCTCCGATCGGGCCGTCAGCTTGATCTGGTCGTGGTGGCTGAGCTCGAAGGCGAGCTGCGCCATGGAGGGATAACGCCAGGCCGGCTCCACTTCGAGGCAGCGCAATACGATTTCCTGCAGCCAAATCGGATAGTCCTCTCGCAGACGGCGCGGCGGCTTCGGATCTTCCCAAAGCCGCCTTTTCATCGCGCCCAAGCGTTCGCTCTCGCCGAAGGGCCGCTCCCTGGTGGAAAAGAAATAGAGAAGAACGCCAAGCGCAAATTGATCGGTGCGCGGGTCGTGCCGGGCGCCTAAAAGCTGCTCCGGCGCCATGTAGGGCGCGGTGCCGTAAGGAAGGCGGAACTCCTCCTGCATGAGATCCGGAAGCTGCAGGTGATGAGACAGGCCATAATCGATGAGCACGGCCTCGCCCGTGGGCCGGAACAGGACGTTGCTCGGCTTCAAGTCAAGGTGGATTACGTGCTGCCGGTGAAGATCGGCAAGCGCGGTCGCGATCTTCCAGCCGATTTGGGCCACCTCCTCGTAAGGCAAAGGCAGGTCCGGAAGACGCTGCAAAAGCGCTTTACCCGGCAACCGCTCCATGACGATGTAGGGGTGGACTGCGAAATCTCCCGCCGCAACGAATTGCGGGACGTGAAGGCCTTTGATCCGCGGCATGATCATCTGCTCCATCTCGAAGCTGACGATCGCCGCAGGGTCCTGTCCTTCGCCGAGAATCGGCACCTTCATGAGAAGAGGCATATCGATGCCGGGCTTCTTGACGCTCCAAAGCCGCGCCATTCCGCCCCGGTGGATCAGCCCCTCCATCACAAAGCCGTCGAGAACGTCGCCTGGCTCTAATGTGGGCTTCGCCATGACGCATCACCTTCCCATGTATAGCCTTTGCGCGAAGAACAGCGGCAGCCGCGCCTTCCTGATCGCGTCGGCGGCTCCTTCGATATCATAGGGTACGCGATAGAAGGCGATCTCTTTTTTCACCGTGTCGAATATGGAGTACGCCGCCGCAGGGATACCGTCGCGCGGCTGGCCCACCGAGCCCAGCACCACAAGCCAGCGGCGTAGCCCATGCAGCGGCACGGCCACATCCGTAACCGGGCTGAACGCCGTCATTTTCGCCGCCGCTGTCACGCTGAAGATGCCCGGCTTGTGCGTGTGGCCGCAAAACGTGATCTGCGCCTTCGTCGCATGGAGGCTTCGCGAGGCTTCCTCGACCGTCAGCACATAGATCCACTTCGTGGGCGCGCTGGCGTCCGCATGCACATAGAGATAATCCTGCTCGGCGATTGTGAGCGGAAGTCGAGCCAAAAAGCGGCGCTCCTCCACGCCGAGCAAGCCGCGCGTCCAATCGATGGCCGCCTGCGCCTCCGGGTTGATGCGGACGGCGGGATCGTTCACCGCGTTGTCGTGGTTGCCGAGCACGGCGACGGCGCCTCGCGAAATAAGCTCCATCGCGGTATCGACCGCATACACCGGATCGGCGCCATATCCAACAAAGTCGCCAAGAAGCACGTAGCGCTCCGCGCCTCTCTCCTCGGCATGCCGCAAACATGCGCTGAACGCTTGCCGGTTCGCGTGCATATCCGCCAGCAGTGCAATTCGCATTTCAGCTCCCCGATGTTTGATTTTTGCCAGATTACAAAAAACGGGGCGCGCGGTCTTTGGGTTTCCTGCTTTTGGGACGGATGATTCCCGCACTTTTCTCTGGCGATGCGCTTGCCGGAAACAAAAAGCTTTGTGAGGCTGCGGGGCGCCGGCCGCCATCCGGCCCCTCCTGGCGGCCTCAGTCGTTCCCGACCCCTGGATATTATCGGCCTTGCTCTTGGCGGAAGCCTGCCGGGACAAGCGAAAACGTCCGCAATACTTAGTTCCTGCGACCGTGGTATTAAGTTCTCGCGGCGGGCGATGCAAACAGAGGACCCAAAATGTTTCTTATGTTTTCTCCACTAAAACTCGAGTTGGAGAGAACCATGTCAGACGATAAAGTTGAAGCTCAGATTGACTATTGGCGCGATGTATCCTGGACCGCCATTATTTTCGGGGCGCTCCTGGCCCTTGCGGTTTCGGTCATGCTGCAAATCCTTGGCATAGGCGTAACCGCTTCCTCAGTTGATACCAGCCAGCGTGCGTCCGATGCTCTTACCACGATTGGTGGTGTCGGCGGCGTCTGGATTCTCGTTTCCACTGCGGTGAGTCTGTTCATCGGGGGCTTTGTAGCGAGCACGCTCGCACGCACTTTTACCAACGGCCGCGCCGCAATTTATGGCCTTGGGGTTTGGGCGATCACAACGCTTGTGGTGACTGCAGCGGTCGTTCCGACGCTCCTGAACGGCGCCGGCAATGCGATTAGCGCCGCGGGTACGGTGGCCGACCGCGCCGCCCAAGCTTTGGGGTCCGCGACCAGCGGCGCGGCAAGTGGCGTCTCTCAACTTCTGCCAAGCGGGATCGTTGACCGCGTACAGCGGACCTTGATCGGCAACAATACAAGCGATGTCGATCAAAACGCGTTGCAGCAAATCACGACGCTCATTGGCCAGCGCGCCAAAGGCGACTGGTCTCCGCAACAGCGGGCGCAATTGAATGACGCGGTGGCGAAAGCGGCGAAGATTTCGCCTGACGATGCGCGCCGGCGTGTCGACGAGGCCGAGAATGCCGTCAATAGTGCGATACAGCAGGCTTCGGACACTGCGAGGCACGCCGCAGAAGTTACAAGGCAAGCCGCAGCGGGAGCTTCTTTATGGGTTTTCGCTTCCATGCTGATTGGCGTCATCGCCGCCATTTTCGGCGCGCGCTATGGCGAGCGTGACGAAAGGGAATTACCCGCCTTTGTGCGGCTTCGGCACGGCCACGAAACCAGATAAGTCCAGGCAAGATCAGAGGCTGCGCTGGCGGCAGCGAAAGCATTGCCGCCAGCGTTCGACATATCACCCGCGATTGTTCGCGGTCTGCTTCTCGCCCGGCTGAATGCTCAGCGCGGCCTTCTGCTCATCGGTCAGCGACGCGTAGAAATCGCGCACGGCGGGGCGAACCGTATCAACGGCTGTGATCAACGCCGTCACACGCTGCTGCGCCGCGTCGAGCCGCCCGTCAAGCGTATCCGGAACTGCAGCGGGGCATGAGGCCTTGAGGCCATCCGACGCCCTCGCCGAAGCAGCCTTCAGTTTCTCAAGCTCTTCCTTCTGCGCATCGGTGAGCTCAATCGAGCTTGCGATGTGCTCAGCGGGCACATTCGTGAACCCGGCCTGGCTCGTGCACAACTCGCTGATGTTCACATCCTTGGCGCGCGCCGTCTGAACACGTCTCACATTGGGGTGCGCGAGCGTTCCGAGGCGCTGCTTCTGGACATCCGACAAAGCGCCATAAAGATGCTCAAGCGGCCCTTTCACCACTTCGTTCGCCTCCGCCATCGCCTGCAGGCGCCGCTGCATGGCGTCGAGCCTTGAGACCGGAGTGAGCGGCGTCTCCGAGGAGCAGGACTGCTTCAGGATGTCCGAGGCCTTGACTGTGGCGGCCTTGACATCGTTCAAGGCTGTGCGCTGCTCTTCATCGCCATCGACAACTTTCTCAAGCTCCTGAATGGGAAGTTCGTTTACGCCAGGAGCGAAGCCCGAGCATGTCCCGGAAGCGACCGCCGCATCGGCAGCCGGCGCGGCTGGGGCGCGGCGCCGGTAAGGACGATAGATTTCGCCGTTATAGGCGCTGTCATAAGCATCGGCGTCATCGTAAGGGAATTCGCCGTAGGGCCAGAACGCGCCCCACATGATCGCATCCGGCCCATACCCCCAGTAAGTGTCGTAATAGTCATCGGGCCAGAAGGCGTAGGAGAAGTAGTCGCCGAACCAATAGGGCCAGAACACCGCGCCCCCCCAGCGATAGCCATACCAATGCCCGTAGCCGTCGCGCCAGCCGCCGTGGAAACCTCTGCCGCCAAACCTGTTATTGAAGAAGGCGTTCGGCCTCGTGAGCGCCGCCGCCCGCACTGAACTGTTCGAGGCCAGCCGATTGAAATTCCTCGCGGCCATCGCGTTTCCGTGGATCGCGGCGACGCCGACGGCTCTATGGATGTTGCCGGGCATCACCCTATGGATGCCCGTTGAGCCGTGGACCGCCGAAAAGCTTCTGTTGAAGTTCCGAGTCCCGAAATGGCTGACACCCGCGTGAAAACTCTGGCCGTGGAACCTGGAACCGTGAACGGCGCCGAAGCTCCGGTGGCCCATTCCGGAGTGCGAGAACGACATGGCGCCCGGGCCGTGCATACCCATTCCGTGCATCCCCATGCCGCGCATGCCCATGCCAGAGTGCGAGAACGACATAGCGCCTGGGCCGCGCATTCC
>JBAVVQ010000102.1:0-7981 GCA_049697375.1 Rhodomicrobium sp. | reverse complement strand
CCGCACAGTTTCCTGTAGCCGGTTCGCGATTTCGGGCTTGGGGATTTGGCGGGGCGGGAAGTTTTCAAGAGCGAAACCGGCGCGTAGCTTGCGCGAAGCTTGACGACTCACATTTTAGAAAATATGGAAAAGGTGCTGTTCACGAAGAAACAGCAGTCTTGGCTCTCGGTGTATCGAACCCTCTAGCGACCCCCCTGTTCGCTAGAGGGTTCAAAGTCTCACGGGAACCGCAAAGCGCCACGATCCCCTGTTTATAATTTTCCTCGTGTCTGAGGTCGTCTCCGCACTTCCTGGAGGTGGCTTGACCTTGGGGGTATCGCGACGAGCCCTTGCGCCATGCCGCCGCCTTGACCCGCATCGCCGGTGAAGGCAATTATGCCCCGGTCAGCCCGGAGACTGCATGGCTAGGCCATCATCTTCTCCGGGGAAGCGTCGAGTGGGACGGGTGCGTAACATCATGAAAATGGCGGTGCTGCAGCACGTCCTGTTCGAGGGGCCCGCCGCGATTGCGGACTGGGCCGCGGCTCGCAAGACCGGCGTCACGGTGCGACATCTTTATCGGGGCGATCCCTTGCCGGATCTTTCCGAATTCGACATGCTGACAGTCATGGGCGGACCGATGAGCGCGAATGACGAGCAGGTCTTACCCTGGCTGGCGCCGGAGATCGCGCGGGTTGGGGATGCGATCGCGTCGGATAAGATCGTCCTTGGCGTATGCCTGGGAGCGCAGATCATCGCAAAGGCGCTTGGCGCGAAGGTTTATAAGGGCGCGCAAAAGGAGATCGGCTGGTTTCCGGTTCGCGCAGAAGCCGCGCACGCCTTGTTCGAGGGGCTTCCGGGGGAGTTCATGGCCTTTCATTGGCACGGCGAGACATTCGATCTGCCGGCAAGGGCGGAGCGGCTTGCCTCGACCCCTGGCACGGCGAACCAGGCTTTCGCGGTTGGAAAAAAGGTTCTAGGGCTGCAGTTCCATATGGAAGCCACAGAGGAAAGCGTGAACGCACTGATGGCGAATGCGGCGAACGAGATTGGCGCCGGGGCGTATGAGCAAAAGCCGGACGCGATCCGGGCGGGCATCGGCCATTGCGCGGATCTCGGGGCGCGTCTGGATCGCGTTCTCGATAATTTGGCGGGATTTCCAGTTAATTGACGGAGAGAGAGAGCGATGGCGCAGACACGAACACCCTCGAAGTTCTTCAAGGCTCTCGCAGCGGGCGCTCCGGCTCCGTTTGTCGAAAAGCCCGTGCGTCTTGAGCGCATGATCCATTTCGTGGCGCCGCAGGTCGAGAAGATCCGCGCCAAGATCCCCGAGCTGATGAAGCAGGTGGACGTGATTTGCGGAAATCTCGAAGACGCGATCCCGGCGCAGGACAAGGAAGCGGCGCGGCGCGGTTTCATCGAGATGGCGCGCGCGAACGACTTCGGCAGCACAGGTCTTTGGACGCGCATCAACGCGCTCAACAGTCCGTGGGTTCTCGACGACGTCCTCGAAATCGTGGCGGCGGTCGGCGGCAAGCTCGATGTCATCATGATGCCGAAGGTCGAGGGGGCTTGGGATATTCATTATCTGGATCAGCTTCTCGCTCAGCTCGAAGCCAAGCACGGCATCAAGAAGCCCATCATGATCCATGCCCTGCTGGAGACGGCGGAAGGCGTCAATAATGTCGAGGAAATCGCAGGCGCAAGCCCGCGCATGCATGGGATGAGCCTTGGCCCCGCGGACCTCGCCGCAAGCCGCGCCATGAAAACGACTCGAGTCGGCGGCGGCCATCCCTCCTACGGCGTGCTGGCCGACCCAAAGCCCGGCGACGATGCGCCGCGGTCGTTCTATCAACAGGATTTGTGGCACTATACCGTTGGGCGCATGGTGGATGCTTGTGCAACTCACGGTATCAAGCCTTTTTACGGGCCGTTCGGCGACTTCTCCGATGCGGCCGCCTGCGAATCGCAGTTCCGGAACGCCTTTCTTCAAGGCTGCGCGGGAGCGTGGACGCTGCATCCGTCGCAGATGACGATCGCGCGCCGCGTTTTTACGCCCGACCCGGTGGAAGTCGCATTCGCGAGACGTATCCTGGAGGCGATGCCCGACGGCACCGGCGCGGTCATGGTGGATGGCAAGATGCAGGACGACGCCACTTGGAAGCAGGCCAAAGTCATGGTTGACTTGGCCGATATGGTCGCCGCAAAGGATGGATAGGCGGCATCTCAATGCGTAGCGGGTGAGAGTTTGAACTCCTGAACAAAATGCAGAAAATCGTTCAGAACGTCATGATCAAGGAACGGCACGCGAGATTTGCGATCGGGGAGGTCGTAAGGCATCGCTTTTTCCCGTTCCGCGGGATCATCTTCGACGTCGACCCGGAGTTCAACAACACCGAAGAGTGGTGGCTCTCGATCCCGGAAGAGATTCGCCCCGCGAAAGACCAGCCCTATTATCACCTGCTCGCGGAAAACGAGGAGACGGAGTATGTCGCCTATGTCTCCGAGCAGAATCTGCTTCCGGACGATAGCGGAGAGCCGTTAAGGCATCCGCAGCTCGGAGAGCTTTTCGACGAACTTGAAAATGGGGGATACCGCTTCCGGGGCTTGAGCGCGAATTAGCAGCGCCCCAGTCTGGAGCGCATCCGCTTTTAATGGACTCAAAAGCGCGCTCTCGCCCTTTGTTTTTATCGTGTGTCTTATCGGAAAACTGCTTCATGCTTTTCCGGACGCACTCTAATCGCAGTTCGCCAGCCGCGCCAACAGATCGCCGGCGCCGTCATTCGGCATGTGCGAAGTTTGCTTGGCCGCGATCAACGCGTGGACGCGCTTTCATCGATCCGGTTGTGGATGAATGAGGCGAGGATAGAGCCGAAAATCAAAGTCGCGGTCACACCGAGCGCCCATTCGGTCGGGATGTCTGGCATCCAGCTCGGGTAGTTGTAGATCATCTTGTCGCCGATGAAGATCAGCACAAGCGAGAGGCCATATTTCAAATAGCGGAACTTATCGACCATACCCGCCAGGGCAAAATAGAGCGCCCTGAGACCGAGGATCGCGAAGACGTTCGATGTGTAGACGATGAAGGGATCGCGCGTAATGGCGAAGATCGCGGGGATCGAGTCGAGCGCGAAAATGATGTCCGTGACGTTGAGAACGATAAGCACCAGGAATAGGGGCGTTGCGACAGTTTTTCCAGAAGGAAGCCTCGTGAAGAACCGGTCTCGGTCATATTCATGCGTGATCGGAATGAGGCGGCGCGAGATCTTGATCACACGGCTATCCTGAAGGTCGATCGTCTCGTCGTCTGACAGCATGGTCTTGATGCCGGTGTAGATCAGGAAGACGCCGAGCACGACCATTGTGAACTCAAACGTTTCGATCAAGGCATATCCGGCGAGAATGAAGATGGCGCGGAGCACCAGCGCGCCCAGGATGCCCCAAAGCAGGACGCGCATTTGGAACGCGGCCGGAACCTGGAAGTAGGAGAGGATGACGACAAACACGAGGATGTTGTCCATGCTCAGCGCATACTCGATAAAGTAGCCGGTCAGAAATTCGACTGCTTTCTCGTGCCCGAACTGAAAATAGACCCAGGCGTTGAAGCAAAGGGCCAGCGCAATGTAGCCGGCTGTCGCCCAGAGAGCCTCGCGAACCGGAATCTCTCTTGGCTTGCGATGGAAGATGCCGAGGTCCGCCGCCAGGATAACGAGAACGAGAAGGGTGAAAGCAACCCAGGCTACTGGGGAATGCTGCTCAAACATCGATGCCATTGAAAGACCTACACAACCGCTTGCGCTCATTTTTGCTGAGGTAGAACGCGGCGGCCCACTTTTGGGTTGCCGGGGAGGGTAGGCGTCTTGATTAAGCGCTTACCCCAGGGCTCTACCATTCTAACATTGCGGTGAAAGTCAGGCTATTTCTCGTCAATTTGGCGCTGGCCCAAACACAAGCACAGCATTCAGTCCGCCGAAGGCGAAGGAATTCGACATGGTGTAGCCGATATCGCGGTAGCGGCCGTCGTTCGGCGTGTAGTCGAGGTCGCACTCGCTTCCGGGCTCGTCGAATCCGATCGTAGCCGGGACAAAGCCCTCGCGCATCGCTTGAACGCAGATCGCGGCCTCGACGCCGCCAGCCGCGCCGAGACAATGGCCGTGCATCGATTTCGTGGAGGAGACGGAAAGCCTGTTCGCGTGAGCGCCAAACACCTTCTTGATGGCGCGCGTCTCGTTGATGTCGTTCGCGGACGTGGCGGTGCCGTGCGCGTTCAAATAATCGATGTCGCCCGGCGCCAGGCTGGCGTCGGCAAGAGCGATTTGCATGGCGCGAGTAGGACCTTCGATATCCGGGTTCACCATGTCGCTCGCGTCCGAGGTCATGCCAAACCCCATAAGCTCGGCGAGAACGGTTGCGCCGCGCGCCTTGGCATGCTCCATGTCTTCCAGAACGAGGATCCCGGCGCCTTCGCCGAGGACCGTTCCGTTGCGGCGCTTCGAAAACGGATAACAGCCATCGGGCGACAGCACGCGCATCGCTTGCCACGCGCGCATGGAGCCATAATTGATCGCCGCCTCGGAAGCGCCTGCGACGGCGACATCGACAGCGCCGCCTCTGATCATCTGGAAGGCGAGGCCGATGGCGTGCGCGGCGGTCGAACAGGCGCTGACCGTGCCGAAAACCGGCCCCTTGATGCCATACTCGATGCTGACATGCGCGACCGCCGTGCTGCTGATTGTGCGCAGTAGCGTCAGCGGATGTGTCGCCTTCTTCTTATGGACGTAGATGTCTTCATAGGCTTTTTCGAGGGTCGAGAGCCCCCCTGCGCCCGAGCCGACAATAGCGGCGGCGCGCTCGCCATTCTTGAAGGGCGTTTCGAGGCCCGACTGCTGGACGGCTTCGGAGGCTGCGGCGCTGGAAAATTGTGAAAAGCGATCGGACAGGATGACAGCCTTGCTCTTGCAGCGCTTATTCGGGTCGAAATCGCGAACCTCGCCGCCGATCTTGATATACAGATCCTGCAAGGGAAAGTTCTCGATGGGGCCGATTCCGTGCGTCCCGGATTTGATGGCGTTCCAGAATGTCTCGACGCCTGTGCCGATGCACGTCACCACTCCCAGTCCCGTGACGGCGACGCGGCGCCCCTTGCCGTTCAGTGCCATAATCGATGCCCCTATGCTGCGCGCCGGTCAGGCGGCGTTCGATGCCTTCTGTTCAGCCAGAACAGCCTTTACCCTTTCGACAACGGAGCCGACAGTTGCGAAATCGGCGACTTCTTCATTCGCGTTGTAGGGAATTTGAATGCCGAAAGTATCCTCGATATCGAAGACGATGACGGCGAGATCGAGAGACTCGATTTCCAGGTCCGTCAGCTTTGTATCGAGCGTGATTTCCTTTTCGGGATTGCGCATATTCTTGCGCAGGATTGCGATAATCTTCTCGGCTACATCGTCCATGGCAGGCTCCGTCGCGCGATTTCGAGCAGGCGAAGGTTAAGGCGCCTGCCTCACTCATTCAATCAAGGCGTGGCGAACGCAATAGCGGCAAACCTGCCGCAAGTCCAGCAAGACCCCCCGAAGATAAACACCTTCGTGCAACGAGAGGGCGAAGGTAAGACCCGGACTGTGGTCGAAAGTCGCAACGCAGGCCTTAAAAAACGGGAGGCAAAGTAGCTCTGTGTTTTAATCGGAGCGTTTCGCCCTTGACGCGCTGGCGTTACGCTCCATCCTTACTGATCATTCGATCAATCAGAAGCTTAAGGTTGGAAGGGCGATGGAAAGCTCCGAACAAGCCGGATTAGCCAGCGAGCCGAAGTCCAACGCGCCGGTTGGCGATAGCGCCTACCCATGGTTGAAGTCCTACCCGAAGCAAATAGACTGGTTCCACCGTTTCAACGCGGCGCCGCTGCCGGATTTCCTCGATCAGGCTGCGGCCCGCTTTGCGGCGAGGCCAGCGACGGGCTTTTTCGGGTCGACGTTGAGCTACGCCGAGCTGGCGGACGCCGTCAACCGCGCCACAAAGGGGCTTCAAGGCCTTGGCGTGGGGAAGGGCGCGCGCGTCGGGCTTCTCTTTCCAAACTGTCCGGCCTTTATCGTCTTTTATTATGCGATCCTGAAAGCTGGTGGGACCGTCGTCAGTCTGAACCCGCTCTATACGGTTCCCGAACTGACGTTCCAGGTGAAAGACGCGGGCGCCGACATCGTGATCACGGTCGATCTCGTAGCGACTTTGCCGAAAGCGAAGGCTCTGCTCGATGGCAAGATCGTGAAGCATGTCGTCGTGGAGCGCTTTCGCGATATGTTGCCTGGGATGAAGGGGGTTCTCTTCAGCATCTTCAAGAGGAAGGACGTCGCGCCTTGGAAAGCCGGTTCCGGCGTGATCGCATCGCGCGACCTTCTGAAGAATGACGGCGGGTTTGCGCCCTGCGAGATTGACGTGAACAGTGTCGCCGCGTTGCAGTATACGGGCGGCACCACGGGCACGCCCAAAGGCGCGATGCTCACGCACACCAATCTTTCCATCAATGTGCAGCAGGTCGAAAGCTGGTTTCCGGGCCTCACGGTCGATGGGGAAGAGCGCTTCCTTTGCGTCATCCCCTTCTTTCATTCCTTCGCGATGACGGGCTTGATGAATTTCGCGATTAAGAAGGCCGGGCAGATACTCATGCTGCCGCGCTTCGAGCCGAAACAGGCGCTGAAGCTCATCCATGAAGCCAAGCCAACCATCATGGCGGGCGTTCCCACGCTGTTCAACGCGCTCGCGAAGGCTCCCGACATCAAGAGCCATGATCTTTCGTCGCTGAAGTTCTGCATTTCGGGCGGCGCGCCGCTGCCGCTGGAGGTGAAGCGCGACTTCGAGCGCGCGTCAGGCTGCAAGCTGGTCGAGGGATATGGCCTCTCGGAAACGTCTCCGGTGACGCACGTCAATCCCGTTGGCGGAGATCCCAAGGAGGGCACCATCGGCTTGCCATTGCCGGGCACGATCATATCCTTGCGCGAGCTCGGCGCTCCGGAACGCGAAGCGCCGCTTGGCCAGCGGGGCGAGATTTGCATCTGCGGCCCGCAGGTCATGAAGGGATACTGGAACAGACCACGCGAAACCGCCGACGCCTTCATTGGCGAGTATCTTCGGACCGGCGACGTCGCCTATATGGATGAGGACGGCTTCGCCTATATCGTGGACCGGATCAAGGACATCATTCTCTGCTCGGGCTTCAACGTTTACCCGCGCCGGGTCGAGGAAGCGATTTATGAGCATCCTTCCGTGGATGAGGTCACCGTGATCGGCGTTCCCTACAAGTATCGCGGTGAAGCGCCGAAGGCGTTCGTCAAGCTTCGCGCCGGCGCGCGTGTAACCCAGGCCGAGATGGTCGAATTCCTAACCGCACGCATCGCCAAGATCGAGATGCCGGCCGAAATCGAGTTTCGCGAGCAGTTGCCGAAGACCCCGATCGGGAAACTGTCGAAGAAGGAGCTGGTGGCGGAGGAAAAGGCGAAGCGGCAATAACATGCCTGGTTCAGTGTCATGCCCGCCCTTGATCCTAGTCTAAACCTTGATGCCGAATGGGTCGCGGCGATGCCGCCTCATTCAGCGCGGCGTCTGCGTGTCAAGCCTTTCCCGACTGATCCGCTTCGTTCGCGCCCGCATTCCTTCTTCTGAAAGATCTTCAGCGAAATCGCCTTACCGGCGGGTTAACGCGCAGGATACCGCGCTCCAGCCCTTATATATCAGGGGTTTATTGCGAGAAAAAACTCCGCGGAGAACGCTATCGCCGCGGCCGTTCCGGCCGCGCGCCGCATTAACTTGCGAAGTCGAAACATATTTAACGGACTTTTGCGCGTCCCAGTAAATGAAATAATTCCGGCATTAAATTCTATCCTGATTACGCACTTGCGTCAGCCGGATTCTATGGAACAAAACAAGAACAACTGATTTGCAACGGGTTTCCCATGCCGCGCAACAAAGTTCAATTTCAGAAGGGTATGAGCGAGGCCCAGTTCGATAA
>JBAVVQ010000101.1:0-6748 GCA_049697375.1 Rhodomicrobium sp. | reverse complement strand
GCCCTACACGGTGGGCGGGCTCAGCAGCTTAATGGCTGTCGCGCGGGACGCCGAAGCGTTCAGCGACACGGCGATACTGAACGGCGTTCTCCAAGACTGCGCCGGCGCCAAGCTGGCTCACATGCTCGCGGTAGATGTCCTGCCAGGGCGTCTGGCTGATGGTCTCGGGCAGTTTAAGGCTGCGCCGCCGTTCGGCCAGTTCTTCATCCGGAATCAGAATATTGGCGCATCTCTTGTTCAGATCGACGCGTATCCGGTCGCCTGTCTTGAGAAGGGCCAGTCCGCCACCGGCCGCGGCTTCCGGCGAGGCATTCAGAATAGAGGGGCTGGCGCTCGTGCCGCTCTGCCTGCCGTCGCCGATGCAAGGAAGCTGCGACACGCCCGTCTTCACGAGCGCATCAGGCGGCAGCATGTTCACCACTTCTGGGGCGCCTGGGTAGCTGATCGGGCCGCAATACCGCATCACCAGGATGCAATCGGCATCGACGGCGAGGGACGGATCGTTGATGCGGGCGTGATAGTCCTCGGGGCCGTCGAAGACGATGGCGCGGCCTTCGAAGGCGCCCTCGTCGCCGGGCCGTTCCAGATAGCGCTGGCGAAATCCATCGGAAATGACCGAGGTTTTCATGATGGCGCTGTCGAACAGGTTGCCCTTGAGGTTCGCGAATCCGGCCTTCTCCTTCAGCGGGCGCGAATAGGGGCGGATGACGTCCTCATTCAGGATTTTTGCGCCTGCGATGTTTTGGGTGATGGCGCCGCCCGTCACGGTCAGCGCGTTCGCGTGCAGTTTGCCAGCAGACAGGAGTTCAGCCATGACTGCTGGAAGGCCGCCCGCCCGGAAATAGGCTTCGCCGAGATAAGCCCCGGCCGGCATCATGTTCACGAGCAGCGGAATATCGTAGCCGATGCGGTCCCAATCGTCGTTTGTCAGTTCGACGCCGATGTGGCGGGCGATGGCGTTCAGATGCGGCGGGCAGTTGGTCGAGGCCCCGATGGCGGATGCGCAGACAATCGCGTTTTCGAACGCCTCGCGCGTCATGATCCTGGAGGGACGCAGATCCTCCCGAACGAGTTCGACCGCGCGGCGCCCCGTGGCATAGGCCATCTGCCCGCGTTCGCGGTAGGGGGCGGGGATCGCGGCGCAGCCCGGCAGCGACATGCCAAGCGCTTCGGCGAGCGCATTCATGGAGCTTGCCGTGCCCATAGTGTTGAAGTGACCGATGCTGGGCGCGGACGCCAGCACCAGATCCATGAAGCCGTCATAGTCGATCTCGCCCGCCGCAAAGCGCCGGCGCGCCTCCCATTTGACTGTGCCTGAGCCTGCAAGCTCGCCCTCGAAATGGCCGTCCAGCATAGGGCCGCCCGAGAGCACGATGGCCGGCAGATCGACGGTGGCGGCGGCCATGAGCAGGGCAGGGGTGGTCTTGTCGCATCCCGTCAGCAGCACGACGCCGTCGAGGGGATAGCAATAAAGGATCTCGACGACGCCGAGATAGGCGAGATTACGATGCAGCGCCGCCGTGGGCCGTATCCCCGTTTCCTGCAGCGGATGCACCGGAAATTCGAAGGGGATGCCGCCCGCGTCGCGGATGCCGTCGCGCATGCGGCTCGCAAGCGCGAGGTGATGGCGATTGCAGGGGACGAGATCGCTGCCGGTCTGCGCGATGCCGATGATGGGCCTGCCGCTTTGCAGCTCTTCGCGGGTCAGACCGTAATTCAGGAAGCGCTCGAGATATTGCGCCGTCATGCCCGGATTGCCGGGATTGTCCCACCACGCGCGGCTCCTGAGCCGCTTTGCGTCTCCTGCCATCGCAATCACCTCGCTCGGCGCCGCCAATATCCGGTCTTCCGCTTGTAGTGCGCCAACGCGATGATTTGGATCTCCCCACCGCAGATGCGGTATACAACTCGATAAGGAAAACCTGAAAGAAGGAAATGCCGGGTGTTACTCGATCCAGGTGGCCAAGCTTCAGGGAACTCAACGATTTTTCCCCGGGCATCCTCAACCGCACGCAAAAGCCGCTGAGCCATGGTCTTTGAGAGCTCGCGATAATACGCTATCGCCGCCGACAGCTCCTTGAGCGCCAACGGATGAAACCGGACAATCATAAAATGGCGCGAAGCGCTTTGATCGATTGATCGAAATCTTGCAATTCCACCTCGCCGCGATCAATTTCCTCGACGCGGCGCTGGATTTCCTCTTCCCAATCTTTGTCGATTGCGTCGGGCGCCTCGTGCATCATCGCGAGCAGCAAATCGAGAAGATTGGCTTGCTCTTCAGGAGTGAGCCTCCGCGCCTGATCGGCGAGGTGTTTCACGCGGTCGTTCATGCTCACATTATGTCCCCCTCGCGGCGATTTTGGCAAGTTGAGCATGGCAATGAATGCCGCCGCCGCGGGTCGGCCAAGCCTTGAGACACTCTAAGCGAAGTCCTGCCGTTCCGCCAACATGTCCTCTAACTTGCCGGTCGGCGCCTCTTTCTTGAGAGGCGACTTCGCGCCCCGCCTGCCGCAGGCGCTCAAATGAACTTGCCTCTCTAAGCGGGTGCGCCTTGTCCGGCAGGAATTGCTTAAAATCGGGTGAAAATTGGTTTCGTTTCGTAAAACGGCCCATAAATAACTATATAAGCATCTCTCTCGAAGCCCTGATTTAACGGAGCCGCGATTCGCCACCTGCCCGTCGCTTTTGCAAATATTGCTTCCTTCTGCTTCTCGTTGAAGTAAAAATACAAAAGTCACGTGGTTAATTTTGAGTGAGCGTTCAAGCGGTAAAATTTCATTGCGGATAGGCTGTGTCGCATCCAGCGACGCAGGTATCCCAGCGATTTTTGGCGTTTGACAGGCATTCATCCGCAGCGCTCCTCGCGGCGCTCATGCATTGTTCTTTGTTTGCGCCTTGCTTCGTCAGACAAATACTTATTCTGTTAGCGAGTGTGTCGTTGCATTCCCGAGCGTATAAGTCATGCGCCGCGCTGCAATTGTCTTTGCATTCGTGTCGATTGGCCGAGGCCGTGCCGCCTGCGCCCAGGAAAAAGGTTAAAAGAGCGAGAATATATGCCATGGACCGCGAAAGACGCTGTGGCATGGGGTTTCCTCCTTAAAGGATGGTTCGCTGGCACACGATTGTCCGAGACAATTTTGACGAAAACGACCCTGGGGCTCGCCGCAAGATCTCATGGATTGCGCGCATGCTCCCTGTCTTGCCCTCGTCAGCACCCAGATATACTGCTCTGGGAAATCCATCCAAGCAAAG
This sequence comes from Rhodomicrobium sp., assembly GCA_049697375.1. Taxonomy (GTDB): domain Bacteria; phylum Pseudomonadota; class Alphaproteobacteria; order Rhizobiales; family Rhodomicrobiaceae; genus Rhodomicrobium. Next base: position 3,496 of record JBAVVQ010000101.1, on the reverse strand, counting down.
CGCTTTTTCCTTCGGGGTCAGCGCTCCCGGAACATTCGTGACAGCTGATCCGTGATGGGCTTGAAAAGATAGCTCAGCATCGTCCGGCTTTTGGTCTGCAGGAAGACTTCCGCAGGCATTCCCGGCGTCAACTGCAAGTCCCCAAGGCGCTGTATCTCCTCCTGCTTCAGGGAAATCCTCACATCGTAATATGCGCCTGACTGGTCGCGGACGAGATCGGGCGAAACGTCGTCCACGGCGCCGTTAAGTTCCGGCGTGGCGCCGGAGTTGAAGGCGGAAAGCCGGATGCGAGCGCTTTGGCCGGTCCTTACCTGATCGATCTTATCGGGCGGGACATGGGTGTCGACCTCGAGCGCATCGCCGTTGGGGACGACAAGCATCAGCACTTCCGCGGGCGTAATGACGCCGCCCGTTGTGTGAACTGCGAGCTCATGGATGGTGCCAGATGTCGGCGCGCGGATGACTGTGCGATTGAGCTGATCGTCCGCAGCCAGCTTGCGTTCGGTGAGTTCGCCCTCCTTCGCCTCGGCTTCGCTCAGCTCGCGAATGACCTCCGACCGGAAAGTTTGTTCGGTCTGAAGGGCCTGCAGCTTCGTCTCGTGGACCTTGTTGCTGGTCTCCGCGATTTGGGAGGCGATCTGCCCGTCAAGGCCCTCCATCCGGACCGCGTCGCGTTGCAAGGCGGTCGCGCGCTGGAGTGTGACAAGTTTCTCCTGCAGCAGGTTCTCGACGCTTTTCAGCTCGGCTGCGTTGATGCCCATCTGCTGCCTGTTTGATTGCAGTTGCGCCTCAAGACCGGCGATCTGCTTTTCGAGCTGAGCGATCCGGCTCTGGGCGAGATTTTGTTCGCTGCGGCGGGTGGTGGCGCGGGCCGCGAAGAAGTCACGCTCCGACTCGAAGAGGCGATCGCGTTCAAGGGGATCGATATCGGCGGCGAGCGCGTTTGGCCAGCGGGGCTCCGCGGCTCCGCTGCGTTCGGCGTTGAGGCGAGCAATACGCAGGCGGACTTCATCAAGCTGCCGGGCGAGCACCTGCAGGTTTGTGCGGGCCGCCGTCTCTTCAAGCCTTGCGAGCTTCTCTCCGGCATTGACCTTGCTGCCATTGCGAACAAGGATTTCGGCGATAACGCCGCCGGTCGGATGCTGCACCTTTTTGACATTGGAATGCAGCACCAGTTGACCTGCAATAATCACTGCCCCCGACAGCGGGACCAGCGCCGCCCACCCCAGCGCAATGGCGGCGGCGATGGTGAGAACACGTCCGCCGCGGCGCAGTTCGCTACAGAGCGCGTGCTCGAAATGGTGATCGAGGGACTCTGCCTCCGTGTTGGCGCCGGGAGCCAAGACCGGCTCAGGCCACAGCGCCGAATCCAACCGTGCCAGGCCATTCTTCACGACCGGTGACGCCGCTTCGGCGCTTTCTCGAAGCGCGGTCTTCAGCTGAAGCCAGCGCTCTCTACTCCAGACGCGAAAATCGGTCGTTTGCCCAGTGGCTTGCCTGGGCGGCGCAGTCTTCGGCCTTTCCCTGGAAAGGGTCTTTTTTGCTTGCGCCGGTCCAGTTTCGCCGGAAAAGGTCCCCCGATGGGACTGAGGCAGCGAAAAGGGACCTCTGGCGCCGTTGTTTGGCCTGAGATCCGCCTCCCGGTGCTTTTGCCGCGCCGCCCTGGCTAGGAGTTCCGCGACGGCGCGAGGCGACGTGTCGGTTCTTGCTGGCGCCGGTTTTCGCTCGACAACTTTCAGATGTGGAACAGATGTTCTCATACCGCGCAATCTTGTTGAGCGGTCGCCGTCGCTTTGTGCGCAGCGCCAGATTCGGCGGTCTTTGTTGCGCCTGCGAGCTGCGCCAGCACCTCGTCGCGCGGACCGAAGGCGAGCATATCGCCCTTGTACAGCACAAGCGCCTTGTCCAGCGCCGCAAGCGCGCTGACGCGGTGAGAGATGACAACCACGATCGATCGGCGCGCCCTTAGCATAGCGATGGCTCGCGTCAGGGCGGCTTCTCCTTCCGCGTCGAGATTTGCGTTCGGTTCGTCGAGCACAACGAGAAAGGGCACCCCATAAACCGCGCGCGCGAGCCCTATGCGTTGCCGCTGCCCGGCAGAGAGAAGGGCGCCGCTTTCACCGATGCGCGTACTGTATCCATCGGGCAATGAGAGGATGAGATTATGCGCGCCTGCGATCTGCGCGGCTTCGATGATGCTCTCGTTTGTCACGCCCTTCTCGAAGCGGCAGATATTCTCAGCCACGGCGCCGTCGAACAATTCCACATCCTGCGGGAGATAGCCGATGTAGCGGCCCAGGACGTCCGTATCCCAGTGAGCGAGGTGCGCGCCATCGATCCGCAAGGCGCCTTGAGCGGGCTGCCAAATCCCCACAAGCGCTCTTGCCAGCGAAGATTTGCCGGAGCCGCTGGCTCCGAGCAGCGCCATGCCCATGCCCGCCGTGAGTTCGAACGACGCGTTTCGCACGGTGAGCCGGGCGGACCCTGGCGGCGAGACGGAGATGTTCTGAGCGGTCAAAGACTTGGCTGGGCGAGGCAGGACAATGGCAGGCGCGGACGGCGGCGCATTTTCGCGCAGCGTGTCGTTTAACCTTTCAACGGCTTGCCGTGCGGATACGAGTTGCTTCCACGTTCCAAGCACGATCTCGATGGGAGCCAGCGCCCGGCCCATCATGATGGAGGAGGCGATCATGATGCCAGCGCTGGCTTGCTCAGCGATGACGAGCGCAGCGCCGATGCCCAAAATCGCAGACTGCAGAATGAAGCGCAGGATCTTCGCGAATGTGCCGATGCTCGCCTCCACATCCCGCATGCGCAGGGTCTCAGCGATATAGGCTTGATTGAGCCGGCCCCATTCCTGCGTGAGGCGCGTTTTCATGCCGAGCGAGTGAATGACCTCAGCATTGCGGATCGTCGATTCCGCAAGCGCCGCCCGCTTCGTTCCGATCTCCGCCGCGCGCCGGACGAACCTTTTCGACTGGCGTTCTGCGAGAAGCGTCGAGCCCACGATCAGACTGGCGCCAAACGTGGCGGCGAGCCCGATCAACGGGTGGAACACGAACAGCGTCAGGACGAAAATCGGGATCCAGGGCATGTCCAGGAAGGCGGTGGGGCCCATGCCGGAAAGAAAGGCGCGGACATTCTCGAGATCCCGGACGGGCTGCATTACGCTCGCGCTGTTCCCGCCCTTCAGGCGCAGGCTGCCAATGGCTGCATAGATTGGCTTCTGCAAGGCGGCGTCGAATAGCGCCCCAATTCGCGCAAGCATGCGCGAGCGCGCCGCATCGAGGTATCCCTGCAGCAGATAGGCCCCAAGAAGGATCGCGGATAATCCAGCAAGCGTCGCGAAGCTGCGGCTCGGGAGCACGCGGTCGTAGACCTGCAGCATGTAGATGGAGCCGGACAGCGTCAGCACGTTGATCGCGCCGCTGAACGCGGCGACGCTGACGACGCGCCGGCGAGCGTCGGTGAGAGCGGCGGCCACGGCTCCCGAAGC
>JBAVVQ010000100.1:0-18132 GCA_049697375.1 Rhodomicrobium sp. | reverse complement strand
CTGCGCGCTGACGCTGTGGGAGCCGGCGCCGAGCAATCCGGCGATACCGGCTCCGATCAAGAACCTACGCCGTGGCAGTTCAAGGTAGTGAGACATTGTGGTCTCGCTTTCGGTTGCGCGTTGCCGATGCCCTTTACTCAAAGCCGATTGCCCTTCCTAACTCAGGGCGCCCTGAATTGCGGTTCCACGCAGAGTAACGCGGAAAAAAATATAGGAAGATTTCTTGTAATCCTAGTAATAAGAAGTTGAGCCGAGTTGCTTGAGCTTGTCTATTGATTGCGGCCCTGCCTGATCCATTGCGGGCATCTCGATTGTATAGGATGCTGGCGGGATGCACATCCGCCCCGCGCTCATGAGCGATGCCCCGTCCATTTGGCGAATCATCGGCCCGGCGATCCGTGCTGGCGAGACATATGCTCTGGATCGGGACATGACAGAAACCGATGCTCTCGCCTATTGGCTTGGGAACGATCGGGAAACCTTCGTCGCCGAGGAAGACGGCGAGATCGTCGGCGCCTATTACATTCGCGCCAATCAGGCCGGCGGCGGCAAGCACATTTGCAACTGCGGCTACATGACGGGCGCCGCCGCAGCGGGGCGCGGCGTTGCCCGCGCCATGTGTCGGCACTCGCTGGATTACGCGCGACTGCGCGGCTATCGCGGTATGCAGTTTAACTTTGTCGTCAGCACCAACACACGCGCCGTGGCGCTCTGGCAATCCTTCGGCTTTGAGATCGTAGGCCGTCTGCCGCTAGCGTTCCACCACCCGAGACTTGGATTTGTGGATGCGTTGGTGATGTTTCGTCCGCTTCATGAGGCTGGAGCCTCCTCCTGTACAGAATAGGGCGCCTAATCTTGATTACCGCTTGGGGCTCCGCAAATCCATCTCTTCCCCTGTGGGAGGCAATCGCCTCGTTGGATAGGGATGAACAGCATGACAATCACTTTTGCGCCCACGCGTCGTGACGTGCTGAAGATCGCAGGCGCAACACTTGCGATTTCCGATGCGGCCGGCGCGGCGGCTTTAGCTCAGACTGAGGCAGGCGGAAGCAAGGTCAAGGCCATCGGCTTTGACGCCTTCACCATCTTCGACCCCCGCTCCATCGAAGCTGCGGTCGAGGACATTTTCCCCGGCAAAGGCAAGGAACTTGCGGCGGGATGGCGCACGCGCCTGTTTGAGTATACCTGGCTTCGCACGCTCAATCGAACTTACGCCGACTTCAGGCAAGTCTCGGACGACGCTCTCAAATTTGCATTCAAGGCGGCGAAGATCGAACTGAAGCCTGACATTCGCGAAACGCTCCTCAACGTTTTTGCTCATCTGAAACCCTATCCGGACTCGGTACAGGCCCTTAAAGCAATGCGGCAAGCCGGGATCAGGCTCGCATACGTCTCCGACCTTACGCCGGAGCTGCTGAAGACGATGACGGCAAATGCCGGAGCAACTGATCTTTTCGAGCATTTTTTGAGTACGGACGCGGTTCAAGCCTTCAAGCCCGACCCCCGCGCCTATCAAATGGCGGAAATGGCGTTCGGGCTGCCGCGCGAGACAATTGTGTTTGCAGCCTTCGGAGGATGGGATGCCGCCGGCGCGAAGTCCTTCGGACTGAGGACATTCTGGGTCAATCGCTTCAACGCGCCTCTGGAGGAACTCGGCGTTCAGCCGGACGCCTCCGGCGAGACCCTGGTGGAACTCGCAAATTATGTCATGGCCTAAGCTGCTCAGGCAGAGCTACACTGCCAGGTAGAACGCCAACCGCCGAGGACTCCGTGCGCAGCAAGATCGTGACAGCCGATGAAGCAATCGCCCTGATCCATGACGACGATACGCTATCCAGCACCGGCTTTGTCCAGATCGGTTTCGCCGAAGCGCTCCTTGCCGCGCTGGAACGGCGCTTCCTCGCAACGGGCTCGCCTCGCAACCTCACACTCTTCGCGGGCGCCAGCCAAGGCGATGGCAAGGATCGGGGCCTCAACCATCTCGGGCATGAGGGGCTCCTGAAACGCGTCGTTGCAGGCCACTGGGCTATGATGCCGAAGGTTGGCAAGCTCGCGCTGGATAACAAAATCCAGGCTTACAATCTGCCGCAGGGCATCATCTGCCAGTTGTTTCGCGGCCTCGCCAGCGGCAAGCCGGGCACATTTTCCAAGGTCGGGCTGCACACCTTTGTCGATCCGCGTTACGGCGGCGGCCGGGTCAATGAGGTGACCACCAAGGACATCGTCGATCTCGTGGACGTCAATGGCGAGGAATGGCTGTTCTACCATGTGGGCCGCGTCAATGTGGCCTTCATCCGCGGCAGCACGGCCGATACCTTCGGCAACATCACCATGGAGCGCGAAGCTCTGACCCTCAACAACCTCGCAATGGCGATGGCGGCCAAGAACAGCAACGGCATCGTCATCGCGCAGGTGGAGCGCATCGCGGAGCGCGGGTCGCTTTCGCCGCGCGATGTGAAAGTTCCCGGCATTCTCGTCGACTGCATCGTGGTGGCCGAGCCGCATGAGCACAGGCAGACAGTCGCGACCCAGTACAATCCGGCCTATGCCGGCGAATTCCGCGCCCCGCGCGCAAGCCTGGTGTCGTCCGCCCTTGACGAGCGCAAGATTATCGCCCGCCGCGCCGCATTCGAGTTGCCGCCCAACGGCATCATCAACTTAGGAATAGGCATGCCGGCGGGCGTCGCCGCGGTCGCCAACGAGGAGCGCATTTCTCATCTGTTGACGCTGACGGTGGAGTCGGGCGTGATCGGCGGCATTCCCTCGGCGGGCGCCGATTTCGGCGCTGGCGTCAACATGGATGCGGTGATCGACGAGACCCAGCAATTCGACTTCTACGATGGCGGCGGCCTCGACATGACCTGCCTCGGCATGGCCGAATGCGACGAAGCCGGGAATGTGAACGTCAGCCGGTTCGGCGGCAAGCTCACGGGAGCGGGGGGCTTCATCAACATCAGCCAGAATGCGCGGCTTGTCGTATTCGCTGGCGCCTTCACCGGCAATGGCCTGAAGGTGGCGGTGGAGGATGGCAAGCTTCGCATCCTCCAAGAGGGCGAGCAGAGGAAGTTCCTGAAGAAGGTCGGCCAGATCACCTTCAACGGCCAATATGCTTATGACCGTGGCAAGCCGGTCTATTATGTCACGGAGCGCTGCGTGTTCCGCCGGGTGCGGGGGGGCCTGGCGCTGATCGAGGTCGCCCCCGGCATCGATGTCGCCCGGGACATCCTAGCCCATATGGATTTTGAGCCGATCATCGGCGAGTACGCGATCATGGATCCGCGCATTTTCAACGCGGGCCCGATGAACCTGGAGAGCGAGTTGCTCAACCTCTCCCTGCCGGAGCGGGTGACGTACGATGACGAGCGGAATATCCTCTTCCTCAATTTTGAGGGCATGTATGTGCGCGTCGCCGAGGACGTAAAGGCGATCTGGGATATCTGCGAAGAGCGCTGCCGCGCTGCAGGCAGGCGCGTCGGCGTCGTCATCAACTACGACCGCTTCCGGATCAATCAGGAAATGTACGACGCCTACGCCGAAATGGACCGGTATTTCCTCGCCCATTACTTCACGCACATTACGCGGTATGCAACCAGCGCCTTTCTGCGGGCCAAGCTGGGCGAAGCCTTCTCGCAACGCAACATCGCGCCTCATGTCTTCGAGCGGAGGGAAGAGGCCCAAGCCTTCCTGGCGGCGCTGGACCGGGAGAGCGGGAAAGAAACGCAGAGTGGTTAGCTCTCGGCCGCGGCCCGACGTCTCGCTAAATAAACGAGCATTCACATCGGGAGGCCTAGCCAGTTCAGTCGCGATGATTGGCTGTTAATAAAACCTACAACAAGCCAAGTGGCGGTAGTAGCGGCTTGATGGCGAGACTCGCCAAATGCCCGCTCAATCTTTAGGAGCCGCTCCTCGATCTCATGCTCTTTAGCGGCTTCCTGAAACCTCTTGAATTGCTCTTCCGGCGTAAGCTCTGGCTCTCTCTTCTTCGGCATCATCACCTCTCAGGCGAGTTTTTTGGCTACTTTCACCATATCCATAGGAAGGGCGGTCAGCGCTTTTGCGTCAAAAGGCATGTTTAGGTAATTGCGGGCAACGCGCGCTACTTCCATAGCTTGCGATTTATCTCGGTTCTTTTTCAGGGGGCTGCGATCCTGAACCTTCGTCGCGAGCCAGTATTTGTACAAGGCATAAACCCTGGGGTCGATGCAACTTACCCATGCTGGCAACCCATCATCGGCAATTACCATCTCCTCGAATCGAGGAGCATTCATCAACCATTCCAGCCCCATTATCGCTACAGGCACAAGATCGTTATCTGACAATCCGCCAAGATCGTCGCTTATCTCGTCTTTGCCCGCAGGGCGTATCAAATCAACATAGTACCCGTCGTCGTTAACGGCTCGAAAATGGCCAGGACGGTTGCTGAAGGTTGGGTCAATGCTTCGCAATAAGCCTATTACGCCAGATTCATTAAGCTCTGGCGCTATTGCCAGAGAAAGACGGCGGCGGGCATCAAACATAAAATCAATATCTTGCGTTGCTGTCAGTTCTCCGCCGAAAATAACACCAGCACGTGCACCGTACGCATAGAGCGAGTGAATTCCGACCACGATCAAATGAGCGCCAAGTAGCCCGACTTGGTCCAATTTGCGTAATATTTTCGCGGCTATGTTCGGCATCAATCCAAGCCTAAGCGCCTTATTAATTGCAGCCCTTCCTTCAATCTTATTTTTGAGCAATGTGGCCCTGCGTTTAAGACGAGTTCGTGCGTCCGTATAGTCTTTCTTAATCTGTTCAGTTTCCGGCGTCTTTGGTCCTAACGACTTCTCCGTTTTCCCTTGGACGCGGTAAAGGTATTCTTGTCCATGCACTTTTTTCCAACGCATGCGCCCTTTATAACTATGGCGGAATTCATGGTCTGCGGCTCTCCATGCCTCAAACATTTGTTGCATATTGATAAGCTCGCGCCGCTGCTCGTTGTTAAGTTCGGTATGTGACATGGGACAAGCCTAAGTGACTGAAGACACTTGATTTAGCCTGAAAATGCTCAATTGCGCAAAAATCAGGCTAAACGAAGTTATTTCAAAGTCTTAGATTTGTCTCGACGTTTCTTTTGATGAAGCAAAGGGCCATGACGTTGGCCTTCTTCCTTAGTCAGCCGTCGTTCGATAAGTGAGGCGCTTGTTGACGACGCCTTCGACCATCCTGGCCGCGCGGGTTTCGTCGTTCATGCGCTTGGCGACACGCTAATTGTAGCGAGCAACGACATAGCAGAATCCCGTGATTTATCTATCTAGTATCACGGTTGGTGGGTTTGGAAAGTATAACATGGCCCCGGCAAACTCTTCTTCCGTAAGAGGCGCTATGCAGTCGATTGTCCGGAACGCAGTTTATCCAACTCGGCTTGCAGGGCCTCGATCCGGCCGTTCAGAGCTTCGATGGCCGCTCCCACATCCTCAGCCGGAAGCAACTGAGGAATGTGCTGTGCGCAATTGCGGTCGAAGGCCGTCAGCGTGAAAATGATCGCTTGCAATGGCTCGGCGCGGTAGCCCTCCGGAAAGAGCGAGCGGATCAATTCGGGATCGTCCTCGATGACCTCAGCCGTTCCCCAAAGCTTGACGCGGCGCCTGCGCGCATAGTCCATGAGAAAGATATACGCGCGCGGGTTCTCGGCGAGGTTTCCCGCCGTGATGTATTGCCGGTTGCCCGTGAAGTCCGCGAAAGCGAGGCGCTTTTCGTCGAGCACACGCAGAAATCCGGCCGGGCCGCCCCGGTGCTGCACATAGGGCTGCCCGTCCTTGCTCGCCGTGGCGAAGTAGAACGACCGCATGTTTGCGACAAAGGCCGCGAGGTCCGGCGTGATGGTCGTGGACCAGCCGCCATGCGCCTCCATGCGCTCGAACATCCGGCGGGAGCCGTGGCGCTCCTGCGCTGCCTTGACGGAAGGCGTGAACGCGACATCCGAAGCTGGCGTCGTCGTGGCGGGGTTCTTCATTCCTGTGACTGTCCGGGCATCGGGATAAATCCGGGCAGCGCTTTGACGCGCTCCACCCAGGCGCGAACCGCCGGGTAGGGCGTCAGCGGCACGCCGCCCTCATTTGAAATCGCCACGTAAGGCATGCAGGCTATATCGGCGATTGTGGGCCGGTCCAGCGCAAGCCATTGCGATTTTGCGAGGCGCGCTTCCATCAGCGAAAGGATGCGGTGGGCCTTTTCCCGTGCGAGCTTAGAATCGAGCGCATAGCCAAATTTAGCATGGAGGCGGGCGTCGTTCGGCCCCCGCGCGATTTCGTTCTCCGCCGCGAAGAGCCATTCCGCGACCTTGGCCATGGAGGCGGCGTCGGTCGGAAGCCAAGCCTCGTCTCCCCATTTGCGGGCGACATAGATAAGGATCGCCTGGCTATCGCGCAGCGTCACTTCGCCATCCTCGAAAATGGGAATTTCGCCGAACGGATTTTTTTCAATGAGGGGACTGCGCTTATGCTCGCCCGCCATGAAATCAACGGGCGCAATCTCGACCGGAACGCCAAGCAGCGCGCACAGCAAGCGCACCTTGTAGCAATTGCCGGACAATTCGAGGTCGTAGAGCCTTGGCATATCTTTCCTCCGATGTGCTCTCGCTACGAACGAAGATAACCCTTTCGCGCCTGGAGAATTAGCCGTTAAGTTTGGCAAGGTTTCTCCCGCGAAATGGAAGGATGCCATGGACCGGCTGCGAGCCATGCAACTCTTCACTGCCGTCGCTGAAGCGGGCAGCTTATCCGCGGCGAGCCGGAAACTTGGCGTTCCACTGACGACGCTGAGCAGGCAACTCGCGGCGCTTGAGAAGCATCTGGGCGCCCCGCTCATGGTCCGCACCACACGGCAGCTCGCGTTGACAGATGCGGGCCGCGACTATCTCGAAACCTGCCGGAGCCTCTTGAGCGAGCTGGAGGCTGCAGAGGCCCGGCTTGCGGGCAAGGATGACGCGCCATCCGGCGAGCTGGTGCTCACGGCTCCCGTGGTCTTCGGGCGGCTGCATGTCCTGCCCGTGGTGTTGGACTATTTGCGGCGCTATCCCGGCGTCTCGGTGAAAATGGCGCTTGCTGACCGCGTGATCGATCTCGTCGATGAAAGCGTCGACGTGGGAGTCCGCATCGGAGCTCTTCCAGACTCGGCGATGGTCGCCCGCCAGGCCGGAACCGTTCGCAACGTCGTTTGCGCGAGCCCCGCTTATCTTCAGGCCCGGGGCGAACCTACTGTTCCTCGCGACGTGGGCAAGCATGATTGCATCGTCTTTTCGGGTCTTGAAACGGGCGGCCGCTGGTCCTTCTCAGGCCCCAAGGGGGCACAGCGCGTGCGCATCCATTCCCGTCTAAGCGTCAATACTGCGGAAGCTGCCGTCGATGCGGCTATCGCCGGGCTCGGACTCGCGCGCGTGCTGTCCTATCAGGTCAAGAACGCCATCGCGGAAGGAAGGCTTCGGCTGGTGCTTGAAGACTTCGAGGGCCCGGGCGTTCCGGTGAATGTGCTGCACCGCCAGGGAAGGCTGCCGCAGGCCAAGGTGAAATGCTTTGTTGCGCTGGCCTGTGAGCTCTTACCCGTGCGTTTCAAACTCTGATAGGAGCAGTGCTGCGCGCCTGTTCGGCCGTTATTCGTTATTCCCGGCCTTCTCGGGATTTGGCGCCACCAATTCAATCGGATGTGTTATCTTGAAGCGCCAATCGGCAGTGCCACCATGCTCACGAACCGTGAATTCGAACTCAAGCTCGCCTTGTCCGAGGATGCTTTCAAGCGTCTTATCGGCCATCCCAGGCTATCCGACCCCCAGCTCGAGCGGTCGGAGAAAGTCCTGAAATCCATCTACTATGACACTCCCGATTTTCGGCTCCGTGATCTTGGGATGGTGCTGCGGGTCCGCAATGATGGGGCGGGTTTTGTCCAGACCATCAAAGCGGACGCCCGATTCAAGGATGGGCTTTCCAACCCGATAGAGGTTGAGGCGCCGGTTGCGGGTCCCGAGCCCGATCTCAAGCGCATCAGCGACAAAGGCCTGCGCCGCAAGGTTTCCGGGGCGCTGAATGGCTCCTCTCTGATGCGGGCTTTCGAAACTGTCATAACGCGGACCTCCTACAAACTGGAGACGGGAGGCGGCGTCGTTGAGCTTGCTTTGGATCGAGGCGAGGCGCGCGCCAAAAGAAGAAAGGCGCCGATCCGTGAGGCGGAGTTCGAGCTCATCGAGGGCGATCCAAAGGCCCTGCTCGGAATCACCCAGGAGCTTTTCGCCGATCAGGCCGTGCAATTGTCGCCGATGACCAAGGCGGAACGGGGTTATCGACTTCTCCTTAAAATGCCCGAGGCGATCCCTGATTTAGCGCCGGCAAAGGCCAAGCCAGCGAATATAAAATCTGGCCAGACTTGCGGCGCAGCCTTCGCCGAAATTTTCCTCTCGGCGCGAGAGCAAATTATCTGGAATAGGACCGTGGCGCTCGAAACAGATATAGCCGAGGGCGTGCATCAGTTGCGCGTGGGCCTGACCCGTCTTCGCGCCGCGCACCGGGCCTTGGAGCCGCTCCTGGATACGCCAGCCTTTCATCAGCTCGAAGGCGACGCCCGCGCAATAGCCCGCGCTGTGGGGGAACTCAGGGACGCGGACGTTCTCATCGAAGACATATACGCTCCCGTTGCAGGCGCCGTTCCGGATCAGCAAGGGTTTGATGCGCTTTTGCGCGCGCTCCAGTCTCACCGCGCGGCCAAGCAGGACTCGGCGCGTCGGAGCCTTCGAAGCGAGCAGTGGTCGCGGCTGCTCTTGAGCTTGGTCCTTTGGCCGGCCATGCTCGAAACAGACCCGTCCCTCCAGCAGCGCTCCATTGAAGACTACGCGAGGAAGGCCCTGCAAAGGCGCTGGAAGAATGTGGCAAGTTACGGCCGCGCCATCGATCGTCTTGACCCTGACGAGAAGCATAAGATGCGCCGCTCCTTGAAGAAGCTTCGGTATATGACCGAGTTCTTCGCGCCGCTCTTCTCGAGCAAAGAGGTCAAGCCCTTCGTGAAGCAACTGAAGACGTTGCAGGACGTGTTTGGCTATGTGAACGACGTTCGGATGGCCGAACAGATCCGCACCATCGCGGCCGAGCATGGCGAAGGGCCGGACTGCGCCATTGCAGCCGGCATCGTGCTCGGCGCCCATGAAAAAAAGGCGGCCGAAGCCTGGACGCATGCACAAGAGGAGTGGCGCCGGCTCAAGTCTCGTGACCGCTTCTGGCTGTGAAATGGGAAGGAGATAGCGCTTCGGCATCTTCTTGAGGAATATGCGCACGTTCCCCAGGCAGCCTGCAGAATAGGAGCAATTGAACTTGAACGGCTCTTTATCCCTGTGTTTGTTTGGAATCGCAGCGATGGTTGCATTGGGGCCGGCGCCGGGGTCGGCAGAGCCTGCGCGCATCATCATTTTGCGGCATGCGGAGAAACTCAATCATAAATCGCTGTGCGATCTTGGAGAACAGCGCGCACAGGCTCTCGCCCGTCAGTTTCTCGGAAGAGACGCCACGCACTCCTTGTTCGCGGCCGGTGGGGAGCCGGCTGCCTTTCTCGCGATCACGCACCATACGATCGAGACCATTACGCCATCGGCGCAGAGCTGGAACGTACCCGTGTCGATTTATAGGGTCGACAGCAAATATGAAGACAACGACGAAAAGGAAGCTGACCTCACCCGCCGCACCCAGGAAGCCGCGCACGACGTCCTCACCGATCCCCGCTACGCAGGAAAGACTGTCGTGATAATTTGGGAACACAACCATATCGCCAAATCGAGGCTCGAAAAGGAGTATCCGGGCGAACAAGTCACGCTTCGCCAACTCCTGCGCCTCGACCAGATCGCCAATGTGCCGAAGACCTGGCCGGACTCGAATTATGATTACTTCTGGATTGTCGATTACACCCCCGGCAACCCGGTTCCAGCCGGGTTTCAAATGGTCCGGCAGGCGTTCGCCGCCCCCTTCGACGGTCTTCCGGCCAACGAGTGGGGCGAGCCGGAGCCTGAACATTTAGAGGCAGGCTGCAAAAAATAGAAAAGGAGGGGCTCGGTTCAAAGGCTTGGCGCCTCAATCCTCCGCCGCCATGGTTAACAGGGATGCCGCGGCGGCAAAAACATGGGTTGGAGGGCCTATGCGCTCCGGCTTTGACGCCAGCTTCCACGCTCGGTCCCAACCGGCGGCTGCGAGATGCGGGTCGCCCTTATCCTCAGGTTTCTCAGCGTGGCGAATGATAAAGATAACAGCGTCCATCGAGGTTACCGAATCAGCGCATGGCCAAACAAGCGTCAGAGGCTGCGGCGGGTTGGAATGGGCATCAGTCGCTAGATCTGAGGCATATACAACACATCGTCAATGCTGCGGCCGATCGCTATTCGCCGGATTACACATGCGATCGTTCAAAATGCTGAATTCTTTAGAGCATTTACTGACTTGAGGAGCGCGTCATGCGTCCACGTTTAGGTCGTTGGCTCGATAGATTAGACGGTTAGCCCGTCATTATTTGTGGACGACACACGAGCCGCCTTCCACCACGCTATTTCTTAAGCTACGCGTAAGCCTGGGGGAAGGTCTCCCGCGAAATGGGGATAGCGGGTGGTGTGTGAGGGTGTGTCGCGTACGCCCCGGAGTTGAGTTTTGGCCCCGAAACCGCCAAAGCACCGCTGTTCTGACAGCGATTCCAGGATATGCGCCATGGTTCGAAGCCTCATATCTCTTGCGCTCGCCCTCGCTTTTTACACAGTTCCCGCCACAGCGGGCGATTGGGAAAACTGTGTGAGCGATGGCCAGGACTCAAGCATCAAAGGATGTACCGCGTTTCTAGCCCGCGATGGCGAGACAACGCCCAATCGCGCAGGCGCCTATACCAACCGAGGCCTTGCCTATCAGACCAAAGGCGAGCCGGATCGCGCCATTGCCGATTACAATCGCGCTATCGAACTCGACCCGAAACTTGCGTTCGCTTATAGCGGCCGCGCCGATGCCTATAAGGACAGGGGCGAATTGGACCGCGCCATCGCCGATTACAATCGCGCTATCGAACTCGATCCAAACTATGCGGATGCTTATAATGGCCGTGGCATCGCCTTTGAGGCAAAGGGCGACATGGACAAAGCCATCGCGTATTACACCCGCGCCCTTGAACTCGACCCAGAATTTGTGCGCGCCTATAATGGCCGCGGCAACGCCTATAAAGCCAAGGGTGAGTTGAAAAGCGCCATCGCCGATTATAATCGTGCGATCGACCTCGATCCAAACTATGTGTATGCCTATAGCAACCGCGCAGCCGTTTCAGAAGCCAGCGGTGATCTGGCGAAAGCACGCGCCGATCGCGGAAAAGCGGCGGAGCTCAACTCGAAAGACGCAGAAAGCCCGAGGCGGGTTCACATCGCGAAGTTCGACGATGGCGGCTTCAAGACCGCGTCCGCTTATCTGTTGCGCGTGGTCGAAAAAAAGGCGAATGCGTCCCCTGAAAATTCCGATAGCGTGGTCAGATGCGCTGAGGCGAAGACACAGCCTCGGGAGCAAATGCTTCAAGTGGCCGTTGGCCACAGTTACTCTCGACACCTGAGGCGGCGCTTAAGCCATAGGATCAATGCAAGGCGGGGTTCCCGATTGGCTCACCGGCATCACCGGTATAAGCAGGCCAGGGTCTTTCACCATAATCCCGGCGCCGGACAAGACTCGATGGAAAACAACTACTTTCCATTATAGCGGCGGGCGCAATTTCTGAGCGCGCCCGCGATCAGGTCCGCAGTTACTGTACGACAATCGTGGGCTCGCCCTCGCCAACGCTGCCTATGATAGCGGCCGAGGGGCAGCCCGATGCCGCTATTATCTCGACAAGTTCTGGCGCGCGGCCTGATGTGCAGGCTATCAAGAGGCCGCCAGATGTTTGGGGATCAGTGAGTAGATTACGCCGCCACAACGGGAAGTCTCGAGGAAACACGACGCTGGCGCCATAACTGTCCCAGTTGCGGCCGGACGCGCCGGTAATGAAATTGTCCTTCACCAACTGCTCCGAAGCAGAAAGAAGCGGCACATTTTCATAGTCGATGCCGAGCCTCAACCCGGACCCTTTCGCCATTTCCAGCGCATGGCCCAGAAGCCCGAAGCCGGTCACATCCGTCATCGCGTGAACGTCAATATCCTTGCCAAGGTCAGCGCCCACCGTGTTGAGCCGCGTCATCGACGTCACCATCTCGGCATACTGATTCTCAGACAGCGCTCCTTTCTTGAACGCCGCAGAATAGAGGCCGACGCCAATCGGTTTGGTAAGGATCAAACTATCGCCAGCGCGTGCTCCGTTGTTGCGGCGAACTTGCTCGGGCCGGCACAAGCCGGTAACGGCAAGGCCAAACACAGGCTCCGGGCAGTCGATCGAGTGTCCCCCCGCGACCGGGATCCCGGCTTCCGCGCAAACGGCATCGCCGCCTCTCAGGATTTCCCGCACGTCTTCGACGGGGAGCTTGCCAAGCGGCATCCCGAGGATAGCCAGCGCCATCAGAGGCTTGCCGCCCATCGCATAGATATCCGAAAGCGCATTCGCCGCGGCGATCCTGCCGAAGTCGAAGGGGTCATCAACCATGGGCATGAAAAAGTCTGTCGTCGCGATAATGCAGGTGTCGTCGTTGATGCGCCACACAGCCGCGTCGTCGCCCGTCTCGGTCCCTACGAGGAGCCCGGGAAATTGCAATGGCGCCTTCTTTCCGTGGAGCAGTTCCTGAAGAACGGCAGGCGCAAGTTTGCACCCGCAGCCGCCGCCATGAGCCAACGTTGTGAGACGAGTGCGCGTCGCGCCCATTCATGATCTCCTTTACTCGTGACCTTCATAGGGGTGTGAATTTGATATTTGAGCCCGCCTGCCGCTAGAGCGCATCAGAAGATAAGATAAAGACAATCATTTAAATTAAAAAGCCAAATTAACTACTTATAAATTTTCTAAGCTAGCTTGGCGCCTTAATTTTTTGTCCATATCGTTCCTCCGTTAAATGAGCCGATCCAGGCAAAACCGCGTTGACGGCGAGGCCCCGCCCAGCTTATTTATCTACGAAGAATTTCATTATAATAATTACAGTTGACGGAGGAATGCGCCGCATGACCCTGGACGTCTCTCGAAGGCAGTTCATGAAATTGGCAGGGGCTGGCGCCGCCGGGACCGCCATTGGCTCGCTTGGGTTCACCGCCGCGGAGGCGATGGTCGCCGCGCATGTGCGCCCTTTCAAGCTCGCGAAGGCGACCGAAACACGCAACACCTGCACCTATTGCGCCGTGGCTTGCGGGATCGTCCTGTACACCAGGGGCGATATAAAGAAAGGCGAACGGGCCGAGGTCTATCACATTGAGGGTGATGCCGATCACCCAACCAATCGCGGAACCCTTTGCCCGAAGGGCTCGGCTCTCCTCGACGTTGTTCACGCAAAAACCCGGCTTCAACATCCCAGAGTTCGCGAGCCCGGATCGAACGAGTGGAAGAGGATATCCTGGGATGACGCGCTCGACCGCATCGCGCGGCTTCTAAAGGATGATCGCGACCAGAACTTCATCGCCACGAACAAAGATGGCGTTCCCGTCAACCGTTGGACCACGACGGGCGTCCTGGCGGCGTCGGCGACCACCAATGAGACGGCGTTTCTGACCTGGAAGGTGGTGCGAAGCACCGGCATGGTGGTGTTCGATAATCAGGCGCGTGTCTGACACGGCCCGACGGTGGCCAGTTTGGCTCCGACGTTTGGCCGTGGCGCGATGACGAATTCCTGGACCGACATCAAGAACACGGATCTTGTAATTGTCATGGGCGGCAATGCCGCTGAAGCCCATCCGTGTGGATTCAAATGGGTCACGGAGGCGAAGGCCAATCGCGGCGCCCGTTTGATCGTTGTCGATCCGCGCTTCACCAGAACCGCTTCGGTTGCCGACCTTTATGCTCCGATCCGCCAGGGGAGCGATATCGCCTTCCTGTTCGGCGTTATGCGCCACCTGATCAAGAACGGGAAGGTGCAGTGGGAGTATGTGAAGAACTACACCAACGCGCCTTACATCGTGAAAGAGGGCTTCGGCTTCCGGGATGGTCTTTTCACGGGCTACGACGAGGCAAAGCGCGACTACGACCGGTCAAGCTGGGCTTATGAGATGGGCGAAGACGGCTTCGTGAAAGCCGATCCGGCGCTTGAGCATCCGCGGTGCGTGTGGAACCTCCTCAAAGAACATCTGGATGCCTACACGCCGGACATGGTCTCGCGCATTTGCGGGACGCCGAAGGAGAAGTTCCTCAAGATCTGCGAGATGATCGCGGAGACGTCGGCGCCGGACAAAGCCATGACGTCGATGTATGCGCTCGGCTGGACCCAGCACTCAAAGGGGTCGCAGAATATCCGCGCGATGGCGATGCTGCAGCTGATTCTCGGCAATATCGGCATCCGCGGCGGCGGGATGAATGCGCTCAGAGGTCATTCCAACATTCAAGGGCTGACCGACATTGGGTTGATGTCCAACCTTATGCCCGGCTATCTGACCCTGCCGTCCTAGAAGGAACCCGACTTCGCCTCTTACATGAGCAAGCGCGGGTTCAAGCCCGAGCGGCCCAATCAAATGAGCTACTGGCAGAACTATAAGAAGTTCTTCGTCAGTTTCCAAAAGGCCATGTATGGGGCGACCGCCACGGCGGAGAACGACTGGGCCTATCATTACCTGCCCAAGCTCGATGTTCCGGCCTATGACATCTTGCGAACGTTCGAGCTCATGCACAAAGGGAAGATGAACGGCTACATCTGCCAGGGCTTCAACCCGCTGATGTCGGTCCCCAATCGCGCGAAGAACCAGGCCGCACTGTCCAAACTCAAATTCCTGGTCACCATCGACCCCTTACAAACCGAAACCGCTCATTTCTGGGAGGACCACGGCGAATATAACGAGGCCAAGCCTTCCGAAATCGGGACAACGGTCTTCCAATTGCCGTCCACCTGCTTCGCCGAGGACGAGGGTTCGTTGACCAACTCGGGGCGCTGGATTCAGTGGCACTGGGCTGGCGGGACGCCGCCGGGCGAGGCCAAATCAGACGTCTGGGTTATGGCCCAACTCTACAAGCGGCTGAAAGCCTTGTATCAGAAGGAGGGCGGCGCATTTCCCGACCCCATTCTCAATATGACCTGGCAGTACTCCGATCCGGAAGAGCCGGCGCCCGTCGAGATCGCAAAGGAGATCAACGGCTATGCTCTTGCCGACCTGAAGGATCCGGCGGACCCGAACAAGATCCTGGTTGAGAAAGGCAAGCAAGTTCCCGGTTTCGCCGTCCTGCGGGACGACGGAACAACCGCGTGCGGCTGCTGGATCTATTCAGGCTGCTACACCGAGGCCGGGAACAATATGGCCCGCAGGGATACGAGCGATCCGGGCAACGCCGGGACCTATCTCAAATGGTCATTCGCATGGCCTGCCAACCGCCGGGTCCTCTACAATCGCGCGTCCGCGGACATGCAGGGCAGGCCCTGGGATCCGTCGCGAAAGCTGATCGAGTGGGATGGTTCGAAGTGGTCCGGCTTCGATGTTCCAGACATCGCGCCGACCGCCAAGCCGGAACTCGTGCAGCCCTTCATCATGAATCAGGAGGGCACGGCTCGCCTTTGGGTCCGCGGCCTCATGAAGGATGGACCGTTCCCGGTTCATTACGAACCATTCGAGAGCCCGGTCGTGAATGTGCTGGCGCCGGCGATCCGCGGCAACCCGGTGGCCCGCGTCTTCAAGGACGACCTCGAAAGCTTCGGCGATGCGACAGAATTCCCTTACTTCGCCACGAGCTACCGTCTCACGGAGCACTTTCACTTCTGGACGAAGCATTCGCTCATCAACGCAATCCTTCAGCCGGAGTTTTTCGTGGAAATCTCCGAAGAACTCGCAGAGGTAAAGGGCATTACGAAAGGAAGCTGGGTTCGGGTCTGGTCGAAGCGCGGGTCCGTGAAGGCGAAAGCGGTCGTCACAAAAAGGATCAAGCCGCTCGTCTGCGACGGCAAGGTCATTCACATTGTTGGCGTGCCCTTGCACTGGGGATTCACGGGCGTCGCCAAAAAAGGCTGGGGGCCTAACTCACTGACCTCGGCAGTCGGGGACGCGAATACGGATACGCCGGAATTCAAGGCGTTCCTCGTCAATATCGAAGCGCTCGAAGAGCCTGTTGCGTAAGGGAGGACGAGCAATGACCACATTCCAGCCTCTCGACGTCATTCGCGCCTCCGCCAGCGTGCAGCCTGCGATTGCGCCCGCACGCGACGTGGAAGTCGCAAAGCTGATCGACGTCTCGAAATGCATCGGCTGCAAGGCGTGCCAGTCAGCCTGCATGGAGTGGAACGACACGCGCCCGCCTGTGGGCGAGAATCACGGGGTTTATGAAAACCCGATGGATCTCTCGCCCGACATGTTCACGCTGATGCGTTTCACCGAGTGGGACAATCCCAAAACGGAAAATCTCGAATGGCTCATCCGCAAGGATGGCTGCATGCATTGCGAGGATCCGGGCTGCCTCAAGGCGTGCCCCGCGCCCGGCGCCATCGTGCAATATGCCAATGGGATCGTCGATTTCATTCACGAAAACTGCATCGGCTGCGGCTACTGCATAAAAGGGTGCCCTTTCAACATCCCGCGCGTTTCGAAAGCGGACAACGTCGCCTATAAGTGCACGCTCTGTTCCGACAGAGTGGCGGTCGGACAGGAGCCGGCCTGCGCGAAGGCCTGTCCCACGCATGCAATCGTTTTCGGCTCTAAAAAAGACATGCACGCGCACGCCGAAAAGAGGATTACGGATTTGAAGTCGCGCGGCTTTGAAAATGCCGGTGTCTATGATCCGCCTGGGGTGGGAGGGACGCACGTGATGTATGTCCTGCATCACGCGGATCAGCCTCAAATCTACGCCGGTCTTCCGGCTCATCCGAAGATCAGTCCTCTCATCGAGGCCTGGAAGGGCGCCGGGAAGTATTTCGGGCTTGGCCTCATCGGGCTCACGGCGGCGGCGGGGCTCATCCATAGCCTGATTTTTGGGCCGTTCCGGGTTTCCCGGGAGGACGAAGAAAAGGCCAACGAGCTTGCGGAGAAGGATCGTGACCACTGAAACAAAAAGCGAGCCCCAAATCCTGGTGCGCCGCTACTCCGGCAGCGCCAGGGTCAACCATTGGATCGTGGCGATCTGCTTCATCCTTCTGCTCCTGAGCGGGTTGTCTTTGTTCCACCCGAGCCTTTATTCGCTCGGCGCCATTCTATTTGGCGGTGGGCAGAACGTCCGCTGGCTCCATCCGTGGCTTGGCCTTATTCTGACGGCAGCCTTCTTCGGGTTGTTCTTCCGCTTCGTTTTGGCGAACCTAACCGTGGGCACGGATTTCACGTGGCTGAAAGGGGCCTACGAGTTCGTCTTGGGACATGACGAGTTTCTTCCGGAAGTGGGGAAGTACAATGCCGGCCAGAAAATCGTCTTTTGGTCGCAAGCCGTGCTCATCCCCGTGCTCTTTATTACCGGGATCGGCCTTTGGGACTCGATGCTTCCAAATGTCGAGCGGCTTACCGGTTATCACCCATCGATTGACGTCCGGCGCTGGGCCGCTATCATTCATGCAACCGCGGCGGTCCTGTCTATCACGGTCTGGATCATTCACGTCTACGCGGCAATCTGGATCAGGGGATCGTTCGACGGCATGACGCGCGGGTCTGTGACGGGGGGATGGGGCTGGAGGCATCATCGCCTTTGGCTCCGAGACCAGGTCAAGGACCCATCGCAAATCATCAAAGAGCCGTCACAGGCTCATAAGGAACAGAAACTGGAACCAGCAGAATAACATCCTCAGTTTGAGGTGTAGACATGACCGACTTTGATCCTTCCTCCCGAAGCCTCGGGGAAGAGGGAGATGCGCTTTATGCGGTTCTCCCAAATCCGTCGAAACTCTATCTGGCGCGCAGCAAACGCCTGCGGTCGCTTGCGCCCGGGCATATGCTTGAGAGTTACTTGAGCTTTGCAGCCGATGTGACCGAAGCTCAGCATGAGGTCCAGACAGGGCTTGCCGAACCGGCCCTTCCGCCGCTCGATCAGATGCGTGAGGCGCTGGCGAATGACATGCCTCCGATTGGCGCGACAGCCATC
>JBAVVQ010000099.1:0-13389 GCA_049697375.1 Rhodomicrobium sp. | reverse complement strand
CCTTCGCCGTGGAATTCTCACAATCGTCCTGGCGACAATTTGTATTCGGCTTCCACAGTCGCGGTAGATGCCGATAGCGGCGAGATCAAGTGGCATTACCAAAATACGCCACATGATGGCTGGGACTTCGATTCGATGTCGGCAGTAGTCCCGTTCGACATGAACAAGGAAGGCCAGTCGATTAAAGCCGCCGCCCATTTCGACAAAAACGGCTTCTTCTATCTGTATGACCGGACTAACGGCCACCTCATCTCGGCCACTCCCTTCGTCACCAAGGTGACCTGGGCCTCGGGCGTCGATCTCAATACCGGCCGGCCGAAAGTCGATGAAAACAACCGCCCCGGCGAGCCGAAGGCGGGCGGCAAAGGCACCATAGTCTTCACTGCGCCCTCCTTCCTGGGAGGCAACAACTGGAACCCCCCGGCCTATAGTCCAAATACCGGCCTGTTCTATGTACCGTGCAACGAGTGGGGGATGGACATCTGGAACGAGCCGATCACCTACAAGAAAGGCGCCGCCTATCTGGGCGCCAGCTTCACCATCAAGCCGCTGTACCCGGACTATATCGGCGCTCTCCGGGCGATCGATCCGGTCTCCGGCAAGATCGTCTGGGAGCAGAAGAATCCGGCGCCGTTGTGGGCAGGCGTGCTGGCGACGGCCAGCAATCTGGTGTTCACCGGGACGCCGGAGGGATACCTCAAGGCCTTTGACGCCAAGACCGGAGAGGAACTGTGGAAGTTCCAGACAGGTTCGGGCGTGACAGGCTCGCCCGTCACATGGGAGCAGGATGGCGAACAATACATCGCCGTGGTTTCGGGCTGGGGAGGCGCCGTCCCGCTGTGGGGTGGCGAGGTCGCGAAGATCGTCAAGGATTTTACCCAAGGCGGCAGCCTGTGGGTATTCAAGCTGCACAGGAGTTAAATAGCTTCGGCCAGCGAGGCGAGAGAGCGATCGCGTTCGCTCTCCTGCCCAGGTCTTCTCCAACCAGCATGGGAGCGCACGGCTCATGATATGCGGCACACGCGGCAGCCCGATATTGTGGGTGATCAGGGCTACAGTCGTCTTTTCTCTTCTTCTCGTTGATCTGGCTTCGATGGCCGGAGCCAGGCCTCTTGCCGAGGTCCAAGCGTCCGGCAGTCTGCGGGTCGCGGTCTACTGGGATTTCCCGCCTTTTGCCGATGGACCGCGTCAAAACCCGCGCGGCCTGGATGTCGACTTGGCGGCCGCCATTGCCAAACGCCTGGGTGTCAAAGTCGAATATATGGTGCTAACGGCCGGCAACGACGTGAATGCTGACCTGCGAAATGCCATCTGGAGGGGACCCGTGGTGGGAGGCGCCGTCGCCGACCTCATGCTGCATGTGCCGGTCGATCCGAGGCTGGCATCGCGCAACGACAAAGTCGTGATCTTTGCTCCCTACTATACGGAGCGGCTCGCCGTGGTGACCGATCCCGAGCAGACCGGCGGCGATACCCTGCTGGATGCCTTCGAAAACCGCAAAGTCGCGGTGGAGGGCGACAGCTTGTCCGACTCGTACCTTATGGGCGCATTCGGCGGCCGGTTGCGCGAAAATGTCGTACACCACCTCTCGATCGACGAGGCCGTGGCGGCCCTGCAGCGCGGCGAGGTCGCAGGCGTGATGGCCCAACGCAGTGAGATTGAAGGCGCCCTGAAAGAGCATCGCGGAAAGTATCGCATCGTCCAGATGCCAACGCCTGGCTTATTTGTTTCGTCGTGGAGGCCCGGCATGGCCGTCAAGGAAGACGCCCACGATCTTGCCGATGCGCTCGAGCCGATCGTCGACACGATGATACGCGACGGCACACTTGCGGCGCTGTTCGCCAAATACGGCCTGACCTATACGCCACCACACGAGTGAAGCGACGCCACAGCGATGCGGCGCTCGAAACTATTTTTGGTCACACGAAGGAGACCGGGCTTATGACGCAGTTGAAAAGACTTGGTGTGACGGTCGTGTTTGTCGCTAGTGTCCTGGCATCGCCCCAAAGCGGCCTGACTCACGGGGACGTCACCCCGCAACCGATGGAGACCAAAGGGCTATTACCGCTCGGCGAGGAATGGCTCAGCGAGAACCCGTATCGGGGCAATCCTCTGGCCGTTAAGATCGGTGAGCACGGATACGCCCAGAATTGCGCTCGCTGCCATGGACTCGATGCCATTTCGGGGGGCCTTTCTCCCGATCTGCGCTACTCGGAGCGCGGCGCGGAAGGCGACGAAATTTACATCCAGAAGACCCGCAAGGGCATCGTGCGCAACGGGGCGGTCTACATGCCGAAATTCGAGGGGATCCTTAGCCAGGAGGCGATGTGGTCAATTCGCAGCTGGCTCGACACCAAAAGCGCGAATGCCGATGAGACATTGATGACAGCTGCTGCTCCAGGGGACGCACCCGAAGGTCAGACGATCTATGCCGCAAACTGCGCCATGTGCCACCAAGTCCTACAACCCAAGCTCGGCGACAAGGCCGCTTGGGAGCGCGTGATCAAGGGGGGCGAAAATGCCCTGATCGCTTCCGTCATCAGCGGCAAGGGAGCCATGCCGCCGCGCGCCGGAAAGCCGGCCTTGTCGGATAGCGACATCAAGGCGGCGGTGGAATACATGGGAAGCGCAGCCAAATAGCTTCGGGCTTCCTCGGGTAGTTTTGCCGTCCGAATGGCTGATGGCCGGTCGAGCCCCGGCGCGTCACGTCCCGAGGCGCTTCCAACTCGCGAGCGCGGCGTGCGCAAAACCCTTCATCGCCGCGCAGAGCGTTAATACAAAAATGGTTAACAGGAGCGCGCCGGATTTATTTCCGGTCATGTATTTGGTTATAATTTGGTTTATCCGGCGCGGAGCGGAGGGGCGCCGCGCCTTCGACCGGATAAAGAGGCCGCACGATAACTTATTGAAATAAAACAGATTTTTATGATTAACGAATTACCCATTAAATTAAATTTAATGCCGGAATTTTTTCATTTACTGGGACGCGCAAAAGTCCGTTAAATATATTCCGGCTTCGCCTGTTAACCAGACCCGCGTCCGCAAGGGGCGCGTCACGCGCTCCTGGGATGCCGTTCATCCGAAATTTTTGTTATTAGAATCAATTACTTGCCCGCGTTAACCTCCCGGCAAGGAGCCTTTTGCTAAGATCCCGGTTCAAGAAAATCCAGGATGCAAACGCAGGGAGCCGGTTCGCGGATCGCATCGAGGCGCAGGGTTTCCTTGACACCGGGCACAGGACCGCATCCGCCGTGAAGCATGAAGCCAAACAGGGGAGCCATCCACCCATGCAGAGAGACGCCGCCTTGTCGTCGACAGTCTGGGGCGCAAGTCATGCTCTCGGCCCCGTCCAACTCCCGTCAACCAATAATGGGAACATCGACTCGCGTTCGCTGCGCAACGAGTGGCGGCGGCACCGTGAACCACAACTGATACATAGACACCAGCCACATAAACGCGAAGCACGTCGCCATCACCGCGCCGGCTAGCATGACAACGTAGGCGAACGGATGGTAGAGCTTTGTGAAATACCAGGAGCTGACGTCCAGAACGATGGCCACGAAGGGCAACCCGACGATCGCGCATTTGAGCCAGACTGGCCGCACGTAGGCATGGCTGAACATCGAGCCGACGATGAAAAAGATGAAGGTCACCCCAAACAAGTGAATGTGTGACGCTCGCACCAGGGTCGAGATGCCGGCGCCGGTGTCCATCTCGGTCAGTTTCTTGACGTTGTCGAATCCAGTGAGAACCGGAAGATGCGGATTGCTGCCGTCGTGGCAACTCATGCAGCGCTTCTCGAGCGTCGGCACGACGTCCTTTTCAAACGTCGCGCGAGGGGCGCCGCTCTGCACCCACGCGACGATAGCGTTGCGTTCGCCAGCCGGCAACATCGTCGACATCGACCCGCTCAAGGCCGCTTCCAGGCGGGAGCCTTTCCCAGTGCCGGAATAAGCGACGACGATGTCCTCGTAGGACAGCATCAGCGGATTTCCTCCCCCTCGGCCGGCATACGTAAAGTAGATGTTGAGTAGAGAGAAAAAGTACGCCATCCCGAGGACCAAAAGCGTTGCCGTATATAGGACGCGCTGGCTATACGGCAGTTCGGAGTAGTGAAGATAGTGCCGATGCAGGGGAAGATCGCTCATAGTGGATCCTCATGGTTGGGTTTGGTCCGCGTCACTTGGCAGGCACGGGGACGAACACGATGGCCCGCGCCATTTGGCTCGCATAATGGGCAGCGAGATTGTCCACATCCATCTCGGTCAGCACGCCTGACATGGCAGCCATCTCCCGGCTCTTACGCGCGCCGGTCCGATAGTCATGGAGCACCTTTTCCAGATAATCGAGACGCTGTGCCGCAAGCGCGGGTGCGCGCGGATCGGTGCTGTTGCCATTCAACCCATGGCAACGGTCGCATCGCTGCGTCCATTCCTCGGTCGTCAGGGGCTTGCGAACGTCCGGCTGCCGCGGCTGCAGCGACGCGTAGAATGCCGACAGGTTCTTGATCGCGTTGTCGTCGAGCGCCGCCGCCAGGCCTTTCATGGTTTCGTCGCTGCGCGATCCGTCTTTGTAGGCGCGAAACGCGTCCGCGAGGTACTGGGCATCTTGCCCGGCGAGGCTCGGAGTTGTGGAAGCGCTGACACCGCCTTCCCCGTGGCATGCGTTGCAGGCCGCAGCCGCGGCCTTGCCAGCCGCTTGGTCGCCAGGGGCAGGAGTTTGCGCGCGGGAAGGCTTTTGCAGCGCGTAAAACAACGCGATGTTGTTGATGTCCGCCTCGCTGGCCGCCGCCAACAGCGACTTCATCAGCTCATTCTTGCGTTGACCGCCTTGGTACGCCTTCATCGCCAAGACGAGGTATTTGGGATCGAGTCCTGCGAGATTCGGGGACCCCGGCGTCTTGCTGACCCCGGTTTCGCCGTGGCATCCCGCGCACATGCCGGTCGCGGCCTTGCCGGCTTGCACCGGATCGAGATTGGCCTTGCGGCCTCCCGGCGCGCTGGGTTGCGCCGGATCGAGGCTTGCGAAATAGGCCGCCAACTTGACTATCGCGTCGTCGTTGAGAAACTTCACCGAGTCGGCCATCGCGCTGGCGCCACGCGCGCCCGACTGATAGGCCTTCAGCTCGAGGTAGAGATAGCCCGGCCGCTGGCTGGCAAGGTTAGGCACGCCTTCATTGGTGCTGATGCCGTCGGCGCCGTGGCAGCTGGCGCACATCTTTTCCGCGAGCCGCTTGCCTTCGGCGATCTCCTCGTGGGAGGCATACACGGGGCGCAGCTCGCTCCCGCCGGCCGGTATGGGCTGCGCGGTCGCGCACAGGCAATGCGCTGCAAGCGCCGCGCCGGTGGCCAATAGGAATACCGAAAGAGACTGTCCATTTTGCTTCACTGACATGAGCGTGCCCCGCAGCTGGATCAATCATTGTCTTTCACAGGAACGCCTCGCGTTTCCGCGCCATTTTTCTTTCCACCTCCGCGGAGCATTGGGCCGCTGTTGCTCGAAACGCGGACAGATGCACCCGATTGACGAAATCTGTTCGACGCCCGCGCAGGCTCTGAAGCAACCGCGCTGCAAGGTCAACGCCAATAGTAGCCAACGCCCACCAGTAGCCCGCCGATTTTGCGCACATAGGTGTGTTTATTTTCCACGCTCCCGGTCACCGGGTTCGGCCACGAGTAATCGACCTCGGCCTGATCTTCCTTCGCCACGGCGGCGATCATGTCCTGAATGATCGGCCGGCCGCTAGGGTCATGCAGCGCCAGGGCGTCGCTGCCGATCAAGTCGTGGAAGATGCCGTGCGCACGGAAACGATCGTCCTTCAGGTCAACGACAAAGACGTACAAATCGTCCTCCGAAAAGGGACCGTGCAACTGGTTGATTGCATGGAAGGCCTTGTCCGGATCGTCCTTCACAGCCTGCACCGCCCGCGTGAGCATAGCCTGGGCCTGGGCAGGGGTAGCCCGCGCGATGTAGTACCCGACCGCAATGATCCGATCATCGACCGTCTGAAAATACGCGAGCTTGCGCTGCATCTTGTTGTCGATGGGATTCAGCCAGTAGTACTCCACGGCGCCGGAGCCGCTCGCCTTCGCCTTATCCAGCATTTCCCGGAAGAAGGGCTTTCCCGCCGCGTCCTGAAGGTCCGTGACGTCGCGCCCGACCAGCGCGGACGATGGTCCCCCGCTCGCGAGCATCACACCTTTGGTCGAAATCACGTAGACGTACAGCTCGCCTTCGACGAATTTGCCCTTGCGCCCGAAAGCGGCAAGCGCAGACTCCTCGACTTCCTTGTAGTGAGTGACTGCCCGCTCTAGCAGCGCCTGGGCTCGCGCCGCGTCGGCGGCATCGGCCATCGCAGCATCCGGGCGTAAGGCGATCTGCACCATCGCACAAGCAAGCACGACGTAAGCGAGGGGCTTGAGCGCCCCCGAAGTGATATTCATTATGAGTCTCCTTCAAGGCGGATCATCTTTAGCGGCGAGCCTACCCGGCCAATCGGGCGCGATTCAACGCGCCGGGGAACTAAGGAGATTTGCGCAATTTGCGCAGAGGGCGGCAATATATATCCGCATGCTATCGCATCGGGGACAACACTTAGCGCGACCAGATAGTGCACAACATTAGAGCCATCAAATGCCGAAACGCCTATGTCGTCTTCATCCAAATCTAGCCCATGTTCGGCGCTGTACTGCTCAGAGAGCTGAGTCTGGCGCCGCAAGCTATCCCCCTGAAGCTGAGTGGCAGTAGACATCCGAACGCAAGAAAACACCTCAGGGTGCAGCTTATCGCCACACAGTTCGTCTGCTTCCCATCCATTAATGCTATCTTAACCTACTGTAGTCGATTCAACAATATGATGCAATATTAATAGGACTATGATCCCGAACTTGACTTCAGGGAAATACGATGCATTTGATGGGTGGATTTTGTATTTTGTGGACAAGATGGTAATGGCAGGCCCTGCCCCATAGAAGGGGATCAGCAATAAGAGCAAGATCAACGCAAAATCCTTGCGTAACATGATCGGCTTAGCATTCTTCAATCGCCCGCTCCGAAAATATTCGGGTTAAGAGTGCGTTGAAGAAGTCTTGTTTTTAGTCCGAGAGCGAGCTTGGGCAAGGACAAGAGCGGCGATTTCACTGTCGCAAGAAACGACAACTCCGACCATGAGGGCGCAGTCGCTTTGAATGGCGAAGGCGGCCTTGTTAGCGTCGGCAAGCCTGCTTCGGCGTCCGCTGACCAGCGCATCAGGATGCCGAGATCAAGGCACCGAAAAAGGGGGCATAGCCCGGATCCCGTTGGCGCCTGTCTCCGCTGTAGCCGCCGTCCGCAAACCACGCTGCCGGTCGGCCGCTCAACGGGTTTCACTTGAAATCATCATGCGCACGGACAAGAAGGCCGGTTCAAGCTCATTCGGCGGCGTTGGGTTATCGAGCGTACCTCCCTGGGCGTAGCCGGCAGTCTGCAGTTGCGCCGCTCAATCTCCGCTACTCGAACGGCCATGGCTGCACTGCTTTGTTTCCTTGGCACGGCTGCAGATCATTCGAGCTTTGCCGCTTCGATCGTTGCCATCGACCACCATCGGAGATGCGCTGATGGCCGCTTCTTCTTCGATAATGCTATGCTGCAACTGCTTGTCTTGCCGCGCAAATCTGCCGAGAAATCATCAGCGCCGGCGCACGGCGTTCTTACGCGATCAAACGCCTCGTCTTTGTCGGGGAGCGCGGGGATGCACGGTGCATGAGCATCTGTGAGCTGAGCAAGCTTCGCAATATCGTCCATTCGTTAACGCAGCCACCGTGGGCTGGTTAGCCCTGGACGGAATGTCGCGCAGCGAGGTACCGTGGTTGGAGCAGGCCTCCGCGTCCTTCGTGGCCGGAGGCTTAGTTACTCGGCCGCATTCGCGTTCGAACGCCGCGGGCGGAAGCGTCCTTAGTTCACGCCGGATCTAATTGAGGGAGACGCCGGGTTATGAGTCCACAGACCCTTTCCGAAACCATCGAAGGACTGCCAAACATTAGCGGATCGGAGGACCTTGTCGCCGACGCGATGGCCCGAAGCGGCCCCTTTTACCTGCCCGAGTCTGGCATCAATTTCGGCCGGATTCGCAGCGCGTTTGCGATCGCGCTCCACGTGCACCAGCCGCTCGTTCCGGCGGGAGGCGGCGATCTCCACACCGCCGCGGTCATCAGCAATCTGAAGTACATGATGGATAATCCGGGCATCGGCGACAATCACAACGCGCCGGTGTTCGTGTGGTGCTACAAGCGTATGGGCGAGTTCATCCCGCAGTTGATCGGAGAAGGAAAACAGCCGCGGGTGATGTTGGATTACTCGGGCCAGCTTTTTCATGGCCTGCGGGCGATGGGGCTCGACGATGTGTTCGATAATCTGAAGCGGATTACGCTCGATCCGGCCTATCGCGGCGCGGTGGAGTGGCTCGGAACGGCGTGGGGGCACGCGGTGGCCCCGTCCACTCCGGCGCAGGATTTCCGGTTGCATGTGAGGGCGTGGCAGCATCATTTCGCAGCGATTTTCGGCTTCGACGCGCTCGCCCGCGTGCGCGGTTTCTCGCCCCCGGAGATGGCGCTGCCGAATCATCCGGATGTCGCCTACGAGTTCGTACGCACGCTGAAGGAGTGCGGCTTTCGCTGGGTGATGGTCCAGGAACATTCGGTGGAGAATCCGGACGGCAGCGGCATCCGGCGCCCGCACGTGCCGCATCGGCTGGTGGCGCGGAATTCGTGCGGCGAGACGCAAGCGATCACTGCGATCATCAAGACCAAGGGAAGCGACACCAAGCTCGTTGGGCAGATGCAGCCCTATTACGAAGCGAAGGGCCTTTCAAGAGTAGAGCTCGGCGACCGCTCCGCGCCGCCCCTCGTTACCCAGATTGCGGATGGCGAGAACGGCGGCGTGATGATGAATGAGTTCCCGCCCAAATATATGGATGTCCTGCGGGAAGCGTCCGGATCAGACACTCCGGCGGTCAATGTGAGCGAATATCTTGAATACCTGGATGCCGTTGGAGTTGGAGAAGAACATTTCCCGCAGATCCAACCTCTTATGCAAAAACGCATCTGGGAGCGATTTCAACAGCCAACTGGCCCCGAGGCGCTCGAAAAGGTGATCGAGGAACTGCGAAAACAAGACGGCCGGTTTAACATGGAAGGCGGAAGCTGGACGAACAATCTATCCTGGGTGCGCGGGTACGAGAGTGTGCTTGGCCCGATGGAGCAGGTGAGCGCCCTGTTCGCACAGAAGACGCAGGGTGTTCTGACGTCAGATCCCAGGTATAGGAATGCGCTGTTCTATCTGCTCACTACCCAGACCAGTTGCTACCGCTATTGGGGCAGTGGGATCTGGACCGATTACGGCCGTGAACTCGCGAGGCGCACCAATGACATCCTGAAATACGATTTCTGATTGGAGCGACTTAGCGCTCATCTTCAAGGTTGTAGTGCAAGGCGATCCGAAGCCGGGCACAGTCATCGATCCCATCCAGATCGACTAAGGTGGAGGAAACCTTCGACGAAAGACAGGGAGCGATTCCGGCGTCCCTGGCGGCCGCATTGAAGAACAATGTGCTGTTGATCGTCTCAGCATCAGCCTTGGTCTGGCCAGCGAGAGACAATCCCGCCGCTTTCAACGCTGCCAAGTCAGCCGGACGATAGAGCAGCGCTCGTACTCCATCGACCGTGCGTACCGCTACAACAGGCTCCTTGCATGTTTCGACGATGCGCTTCGCTACGTCCATCTTCCTGTTGGTGAGGCTGGCGACGAAGATGGCCGACGCGCCGCCATAGTCGAAGTCCACGCCATCTGTATGCACGGCGCTCACCTGGGAAAGGCTGAGTTTCGCCAGAAGCTTGCCTGCGCATTCAGAAGCTTCAGCATCCGCATCGACACAAAGGACAGGCTTGCCGGTCCGCATGTGCAGCACGATTGCACTGAGCGGTAATGGACCACCTCCCACGAAGACGATCTCGCCATGCTTTCGCGCCTTAAAACGCCTTATTGCGGCCAGGGCCTTCAATTCCATGCCAAGCAACCGCTCGTAGTTCCGCCAGTACAGGAACTCCCTCAAATCGCGCACATGAAGCGTCTTTCGGTTTCTGAAGCGCTGCGACCAGAACCGTTCCAACGCCGACTCCGCTTCCGACAAGCGGTCGAGGAGAGAAATCCTCAAGGCTGTGACCTCAGGATGATTGACGATCGCGGCTGCTTCCGCCGAACTGTAAGATCGGAGCAGAAGATCGACCAGTTCTCGAAGCGCTGTGCTGATCTTCTGATTGCGAGGGGAAAGATCGCCCTCGTTCGTTAGGAGCGCGTGCACGGCGACGATCTTGCCGATGACGGTATCGACCGCCGACGATTCGCGGAACTCAATCATGGAAAGGCCGGTAGCCGGTTCAATATTGAAAGAAGCATGTCATCAAACCAATATAAAGCAGCCAGTTATGTGTCCGGCTTAATATGGGTCACGCCGCAAGCTGTCAACAACGTTATGCCAATTAAAACAATTCTAATATTTCTCTGCAGACGAATCTTATTTACACTTTCTAAGTAGTTTAAATCTGATGTATCACAATTGGTATTGATGCGCATATTTTTGCTATTGCTGGTTCTCTTACGAGCCTCGGCTGCCATCTTGTCCGAGACAGCGCTAGTAGCGCAGTAGCGCTGGGAGGCGACATTACCGAAATCGTTTATGTTCCCGGTGCACGCTCCCGGCTCGTGGATCCTAAGCTATCGGCTGCGGCGTCTCTGGCCTTGAGCCGAAGATGCATTCGGCGCAGGCTTGAGTTTAGCCAAGTTTCACGCCTAAGGGCTAGGTTCGTGCTCAGAGGGGCATTCGATCAACCGATCGAGTTCGGCGCCGAAAAGGGCGCTGAAAGCCGTCAGCCAGAACCAGAAAAGCAGGATCACGACCGCGCCCAGCGAGCCATACACGCGGTTGTAGGACCCAAAGGCTGAGACGTACCAGGAGAAGCCGAAAGAAGCGATAAGCCAGATCACGGTTGCGGTTACGGACCCCCACGTGATCCAGCGCCAGCGCGCCCCCCTGCGGTTCGGCCCGAAGCGATACGTCAAGGCGAGCGCGATGACAGCCAGGGCTGCAAGGACCGGCCAGCGCAGATAGCGAACAAGGTTTTCGACAAGCGGCGGGAACCCAATGAAACTAAATAAGGCCGGCAAGACCACAAGCGCCACGATCGCAAGGAGGAAAACGACAATCGCCACGACTGTAAAGAGGATGGCGATGGCATTCGTCCTGATGAAGCTCCGCGTCTCCTCGACTTTATAAATCACGTTCAGCGCCTGCATTGTTGATAAGGCGGCTAAACGCGCCGAATAGAGCGCTACGAGAAGGCTGACGATGCCCGCCACCGAGAAGCCTGGGCTATTCTTTGAAGCCAGCGCAACAAGCTGCTGTTCAATCAGCTTATAGGCCTCGGCCGGAACGACATCGCGAAGTTGGTCGGCCTGCTGCTGGATGGTGGTGGGGTCGGCGAGTAACGAAAAGAGCCATGTGGCTGCGCCAAGCCCCGGAAAAAGAGCGAAAAGCGCGTAGAAAGCCACACCAGCAGCGAGCAGGCCCACTTGCTCGGAGCCGATAGCCTTGTAAAGAAGGAAAAGCAGCGATTTCCATTGTTTCCAACTGAATGAAAAGGGTGATCCCGCCCGGTCCCGCGCCGCCGCCGGAGGGCCCGGCAAGCCAGACACAGCGGTCCGGCTAGCTGATAACACACGCGAAAGAAGTGAAAGGGTGGCGGCGACCGCCAGAGTGACGGCCAAAATTTCCAAGGCGGAGCGTTTCATGCTGTCCCGGTCCAGCGGTTCGTCTTGCGCTGGTTTTTCTTCGATCGGGAAATGGATGGACGCCCGCCAAAGTTCCAAATTGACTTGCGATGGCGAACCAAGCCCCCGCTCGCATAGCACGGGCGTGGAGGTATATCATCTTCTCGTCCGCAACCTTTTAGGCAGACAGATCAAGATAAATGGGAAAATCGGTCTTACGGTAATATCGGCAGGACGGCGCGGTAAAGCCCAAAAACGCCTTATTTAATTGGATGGATTGGTGGGCGCGGTAGGACTCGAACCTACAACCAGACGGTTATGAGCCGTCGGCTCTGACCATTGAGCTACACGCCCCGAAATCGGGAACGAAACCTTAACGTGAACATCGCCATTCTGCTGCAGCAATTCACGACTCTTTAGAGATTGCAATACTTAGCGAGAAACTGACAATGAGAAAAGACGTCCTTGCGAAGGCTTTGGCCTTTCTCCTTATTTTATCCAGCGAAGCACATTCACAGATGCAGAATCAACCCACCCCCGATCCGAAAATTCCGACCATCCAGGTCACCGGAACGGGAAGCGTTCAGGTCAAGCCGGATACGGCTTCGATCAGCATCGGCGTCAGCACAGAAGATGGAAATGCACAAAACGCCGTTTCGCGCAACAATGCCGCGACAGCGAAGGTCATCTCGGAGCTGGAGGCCGCAGCGATTGAAAAGAAGGACCTGAAAACTTCTAATTTCTCGGTCTATCCCCAATACCGGACGGAAGGCTCGGACAAACATCCGGTCGTAACGTACCGTGCGTCCAATACGGTGACGGTCACAGTCCACAATTTGGATAAAGTGGGGGATATCTTAACCAAGGCCGTGACCGCTGGCTCCAACCAGATTAGCGGGCCAAACTTCTCAGTTTCGGACGCAGAGAAGTATCTCGCCGAAGCCCGAAAGAAAGCGGTGGAGAACGCCATTGCGAAAGCCAGCGTCTATGCAAACGCGGCTGGGCTAAAGCTTGGTTCCATCCTTTCCATGGTTGAGGAGGGCGCCGCGGCGCTGGTCTATGCTCCTCGTTCTGCCTCCTTTTCAGCGGCGGCTGCGCCTGTGCCAGTTGAGGCGGGAGAGGAAAGCATTCAGGCGCGCATTCTCCTTGTTGTCGAACTGAAGTCCTAAGCTACTATCCGCCGCCGAACAGACTCGTTGACCCGAAGCCCTCGATCGGCGCCGATGCCGTGAGGTGACACGCCCATGGCGTGGCCCCTCGCGGCCCAATCCTTGATGCCGAACCGGTTCAGGAGCGGAGACCAATCGTGACCGCCACAAGCACTTCGCCTGCCGACTGGCATACGACAAGAACCTAATCCACTCGACCATGCCCCTGCCTTCGTTCGTTTTCTGTGCGGCCAAACGTAAGCGCGGTTTTTCACAGGTCTTCAAAAGGAAAATCAGCGAGCACGGCGCGGGCTGCGCTTAAAATGCCGTTATCGCGGGCGAATGAGTGTTCGCTCAAACGACGCGCGACCGTAGAGGGACTTAAGCCGCATGAACGGGCAGGAAACGCGGGCGCTCCGTGAGATGGGACGGGACGCTT
>JBAVVQ010000098.1:0-1626 GCA_049697375.1 Rhodomicrobium sp. | reverse complement strand
ACATAGCCGAGCTTCACGGTGTCGCCGAGCCGGAATGCGCCCGCGTCCGGCGTCTCCTTGCCGATGATCATCTTGAACAGCGTCGTCTTGCCCGCGCCGTTCGGGCCGATCACGCCGACGATGCCGCCGGGCGGAAGCTTGAAATCCAGCCCCTCGATGAGCGCGCGGCCGTCGAAGCCCTTTTTGATGTGGTCCGCCTCCAGCACGACGCCGCCGAGCCGCGGCCCGGTCGGGATCTGGATCTGCGCCGTGCCCTGCCTGTCGCGTCCAGCTTCATCCGCGAGCTTGTCATACGCCTGGATGCGCGCCTTGCTCTTGACCTGCCGCGCCTTCGGGCTCGAGCGAATCCACTCGAGCTCGCGCTGCAAGGTGCGCTGCTTGGCCTCGTCTTCGCGGCTTTCCTGCGCGGCGCGCTTCGCCTTCTGCTCAAGCCAGCTTGAGTAATTGCCCTTGTACGGGACGCCCTGCCCGCGGTCGAGCTCCAGGGTCCACTGCGTGATCGAATCGAGAAAGTAGCGGTCGTGAGTGACGAGGATCACGCAGCCCGGATAATCTTCGAGATAATGCTGGAGCCAATCCGTGGTCTCGGCGTCGAGATGGTTCGTCGGCTCGTCCAGCAGCAGGATCTCCGGCCGCGCTAGGAGCAGCTTCGTGAGCGCCACACGGCGTTTCTCGCCGCCCGACAGGTTTGTCACGTCCGAATCCGGCGGCGGGCAGTTCAGCGCCTGCAACGCCTGCTCCACCTGCTCGTCGAGGTCCCATAAATTCTGGCCGTCGATGATGTCCTGCAGCTTCGCCATCTCGTCGGCGGTCTCGTCGGAATAATTCATCGCCAGCTCGTTATAACGGTCGAGCATGGCCTTCTTCTCCGCCACCCCGTCCATCGCGTTGCCGAGCACGTCTTTCGTCTCGTCGAGCTGCGGCTCCTGCGGGAGATAGCCCACGCGCACGCCATCGGCGGCCCAGGCCTCGCCCTGGTGCTCCTTCTCCATCCCCGCCATGATCTTCAGGAGCGTGGACTTGCCCGAGCCGTTCACGCCCACCACACCGATTTTCGCGTCGGGCAGAAAGGACAGCGAGATGTTGCTCAGGACCTGCTTTCCGCCCGGGTAGGTTTTGGAAAGCTTTTGCATCACAAAGACATATTGCGGGGGCGCCATGGGGTTTCCTTCTTTGGATTGCGTTGTGCGCTTCGCGTGTATGAATGCATGGCCGCGACACCGATGGCGGCGCTGAAGCTATGCGAAGACGCGGAAATCAGGCAGCTTATGTAGCGGATCGCGCGCGGCGGCTCAAGAAGGTGCTGCGATCGCAAACAACAAAGACATGGAGTTTTCGGCGCTTGCTGTCATGTTGTCCTTTGTAGTGCGGGCTTAGGCTGGTACGGATTCGGCGATAGAACACCTTCCGGCGAGGGCAATCCTTTCAAGTAAATATTTTTATGTAGATTGGATAGAAGCGCGTGGTGAATCGGTGGAACTTCGAACTCAGGCGGTGTCGGTCCCGGAGGTGGTGATCTATATTTGCCACATGGGCGGGGACGGCTAAGGACCGAATGCCTCTGCGATTGTAGAATAATTGATATTTTTGAAGGAAAACCAAGTGGGTCAGCCAAAGGTACATCTG
>JBAVVQ010000097.1:0-5302 GCA_049697375.1 Rhodomicrobium sp. | reverse complement strand
GCTAAATAGCTGCGGCGCATGCGGCGGCGATGGCGCTAGGTTTGGTATTTTTCCTCGAACTATCAATGACTTGATCGGGTCGAGCTCTCGTTAACCTGCCAGCAAGGCGATTTCGCCAAAGATCTTTCAGAAGAAGGAAAGCGGACGAAAGCGTCAGGGACAAGTTGACAAGCAGATGCCGAAATTCGCAGCAAATGGGTCAGGACTCCCACGGGGCGTACTAAGCTGTCGCTTGCGGGAGGGCCAAAAAGACTGCGCCTCGCGGCAGGGAAGCGGCTTGACAAAAAGCCGTGCCGGAAGGCACGCACTATCGAGAGCCATTGCCGGAGGCAGCCGATGACAACGAATCTGCAAAACGTAATCGACGCCGCGTTCGAGGACCGCCAAAACATCAAGGTTGGGCAAAAGGGCGAGATCGCAGAGGCTGTCGAGGCGGCGCTCGCCCTTCTCGACAGCGGGCAAGCTCGCGTCGCCGAGAAAAAGGACGGCGAGTGGATCGTTCATGCGTGGCTGAAAAAGGCGGTGCTGCTTTCGTTCCGGCTGAACGATAACCGTATCATGGGGCCGGCCATCGGGGCTCCTGTGACAGGGCCGACCTCGCCTGGACCCTGGTGGGACAAGGTTCCCACAAAATTTTCGGGCTGGACGGAAGACAGGTTTCGCGATGCGGGCTTCCGCGTTGTGCCCGGCGCGATTGTTCGGCGCTCGGCTCACATCGCGCCGGGCGCCGTTCTCATGCCTTGCTTCGTTAATGTCGGCGCCTATGTCGGCGAAGGCACGATGATCG
This sequence comes from Rhodomicrobium sp., assembly GCA_049697375.1. Lineage (GTDB taxonomy): Bacteria > Pseudomonadota > Alphaproteobacteria > Rhizobiales > Rhodomicrobiaceae > Rhodomicrobium. The sequence continues at coordinate 4,515 of JBAVVQ010000097.1, read as the reverse complement.
ATACCTGGGCGACGGTCGGCTCCTGCGCGCAAGTCGGGAAGAATTGCCACATCTCCGGCGGGACCGGGATCGGCGGGGTTCTGGAGCCGCTTCAGGCCAATCCCGTCATCATCGAGGATAATTGTTTCATCGGCGCACGCGCCGAAGTGGCCGAAGGCGTCATTGTCGGCGAGGGCTCGGTGCTTTCCATGGGCGTCTATATCGGTCAATCGACCAAGATCGTCGACCGCGCCACGGGCGAGGTTCTCTACGGCCGCGTGCCTCCGTATTCCGTGGTTGTCTCGGGCGCAATGCCCGGCAAGCCGCTTCCGAATGGCGAGGCGGGCCCCTCGCTTTATTGCGCCGTTATCGTGAAACGCGTCGACGGCCAGACGCGCGCCAAGACTTCGATTAACGAACTGTTGCGCGACTGACACGGTTGAATAACCGAACACATGCTATCCAGCCGGTGATGGGAGGATCACATGAGCTGGGGCGACATCTTCTTTGGTTTCCGAGGGCGCATAAATCGCAAGACTTACTGGGCTGGAAGCGTGCTCGTCGGTCTCGCGGGCTTTCTGTTCGCGGCTCTGCTCGCCTATCTGGCCACAGGAAATCCGCTTGCGCCCGAGGTCTGGGAGCGGCCCGCGGACAAAGCCAGCATCTGGGGCCCGGTCTGGTTCGCCTATTTCGGTTTTCTAGTCTGGCCCTCCACCGCGCTCGCGGTCAAACGCCTCCACGACCGCGACCGGCCTGTCTGGATCTGGTATGCCTATTATACGCTCGCGCTTGCCATATCGCTCGTGCCGCTCAGGCTGTCACTCGAGGCCGAGGCCAACCCGGCGTCCGGCTTTCTTGCAGCGCCGCTCGCATTCTTCGCCGGATACATCTTCTTTGAGCTTGGCGTTTTTCGCGGAACTCCCGGGCCGAACGTCCACGGGGACGATCCGCTTCCGCCGGATTATTACGGCGGCGATTTCAATTTCTGGAGCTGGATGTTTGCGCTGGAGGGGCGCATCAGCCGCTCGAAGTGGTGGCTTGGCATTCTTGTCCTGACCAGCGTCATGATCGTGGTGTCCTTCGCGACTGCACTCATTCTGAATAATTTCATGGCCGCTCACCCTGAGCTTCAACAGCATTTGAACAACCCGGAATGGTTCAGCAGCAAGGAGGCCGAGCCTCTTATCTCAAGCCTTAGCCTGTGGATGATCGGGCCGATGCTTGTCATCGCCCTTGTGATGTGGAGCCTGTTCGCGCTGGGCGTGAAGCGTCTCCACGATCGAGGGCTAAGCACCTGGCTCATTCTGGTCGTCGTTCTTCCTTTCTTCGGCGCCGTCGCTGCTCCGTCGCTTGCCGCGGAGTTTGATCTTGGAGAGAATGTGGTCCGCCTCTCTTTCCTGCTCCTGACCGCATCCGTGATCTGGAGCATCCTGCAATTCGGCATCTTGAAGGGCGAAACCGGCCCGAACGGGCATGGCCCCGACCCGCTCGCTGGCTAGGCCGTTCATGGACCGCTTTCTTTTCATTTGGCTGCATCTGAAGGGCCGCATCGACCGGCGCACGTGGTTTGTCTTTGCGATCTTGATTGCGCTCTTCGAATATCTGGCCGAGCTTATCCTGCGGCGCGCCTTTCATTGGCCCTTTCCGGCGGTGGGTCCTGGAAGCCCGTTTCTGCCGTCTTATCTGGGAGATGAAATCACGCTTCTAACAGGGCTGATCTTCCTGTGGCCGTCACTGGCCATCGACATCAAGCGCTGGCACGACCTGGGAATGAGCGGCTGGACCGTGCTTATAGTTTACCTGCCCGCGGTTGTCCTCTACGGGCTCGCATTTGCGAGCGTTGGCGGGATGACGGATCACCCGGATCAGAAGATCGCCGCCTTTCTTTACCTCTTCGGCCTTGCCGCTCTTGTCTATTTCATCCTCCTGGCGGCGAGGAAAGGCATGGCAGGACCGAATCAATACGGGGCGCCTCCCGGCTAAGGGGCCAGCTCTTTCGGACATCGAGAAGGGTCGGGAACGCGTGCGGAGCTTCGCTTATTGTGTGCAAAATGCCCTATGTCCGGAATTTCCCCGCGAACCACACGTTCTCCATGAAGAAGACACCTAACTTTTTCTCCTGGATAGCATGGTTCCACAATACCTCGCTGCAGAACATCTGGCTGGCGGCCCTTACGGACAGAAGCGGCAATCGAGCCAGCCAGCCAATATCCGTGAAGCGACGATCATGACCAGCCCACTAGCCCACGCCCAGAATTTGATTCGCTGCCGCAGCGTAACGCCGGATGAAGGCGGCGCGCTTGACTATCTGGAATCCCAGCTCGGAGCTGTCGGCTTCACCTGCCATCGCCTTCCATTCAGCGAGCGCCGAACGCCGGATGTCGATAATCTTTACGCCCGCATTGGCGAGGGCTCGCCTCACGTCTGTTTTGCGGGGCACATCGACGTTGTCGCTCCGGGCGATGATGCAGCCTGGCGTCACCAGCCCTTCGCCGCCGAAATCGATGATGGCATCCTCTATGGAAGGGGCGCCGTCGATATGAAAGGCGCGGTCGCCGCGTCGCTGGCGGCCACGCTGCTCTTTCTCCTGGAGAATGGGGGCGCCCCTAAGGGATCGATCAGCTTCCTGATCACAGCGGACGAGGAAGGGCCAGCCATTAATGGCACCCGAAAGGTCGTGGATTGGCTCCTGAAGCGCGGTGAGCGTCCCGATTGCTGCATCCTTGGAGAGTGCACGTCCGAGGCAGCGGTCGGCGATACCATCAAAATCGGGCGGCGGGGCTCACTCAGCGGGGAACTCCGGGTACGGGGCGTTCAGGGCCATGTCGCTTATCCACACAAGGCAAGGAATCCTTTGCCGCCCCTTATCGACGCTCTCAATCTTCTGAACACAAAACAACTCGATTCCGGAAGCACCCACTTCCAGCCGTCGAACTTCGAGATCACGAGCATCGACACGGGCAACAAAGCCAGCAATGTGATCCCGGCGACGGCGACCGCCCGCTTCAACGTGCGCTTCAATGATCATCACACCAGTGACAATCTGAAAGCATGGATCGAGAGCCAGGTTCAGGCGGCCCTCCTCGACACAGGCGTCGATTATACGCTGGACTATGAACCGGCCTCGGAGAGTTTCATGACGGACCCCGGAGGCTTTGTGCAGAAGCTAAGCGCGGCGATCGAGGCCGAGACTCAACGGGAACCGCTGCTTTCCACGGGCGGCGGCACGTCGGATGCGCGCTTCATCAAGGATCTCTGCCCCGTCGTCGAAGTGGGCCTTTTGAATGCGACCGCCCACAAGGTGGACGAGTGCGTTCCGGTGGCGGACCTGGACAGGCTTACACAGATCTATACGCGCTTTCTGCGCCTTGCCTTTCCATGATCAAGCGTTGCCATGCGAGCACTTTTCGAAAAAATCTTCCTTAAGTTGACGAACTCGGCCCGAAAGTGAACGCCGCATTCATGTCGCGTTCATGGTTATGTGTGCATTCTCTCCCTGTCCGATCCCTGTAGGTAAACCATCACGAACCTTTCCTCGGCCCAGTCTCGAGAGGTATGAAATTCAGGGGTTTCATACCTCTCTTTATTTTTATCAGCATTCCGCATAGCTACGCTTGCCACCTTTCTGGAGGCCACCTAGGTTCAGTGCAATATGCCGAACCTAACGAGCAAAGGAGAAAGCCGTGGCGTTTCAACTGCCTGAACTTCCATACGCCTATGACGCCCTGCAGCCCTATATGTCCGCCGAAACGCTGCAGTATCATCACGATAAGCACCACCAGGCCTATGTCGACATGGGCAATAAGCTGCTTCAAGGGTCCGGCCTCGAAGACAAGAGCCTGATCGACATCGTGAAAAGTAGCTACGGCCGAAACCAGCCGCTCTTCAACAACGCCGGCCAGCACTATAATCACCTGCATTTCTGGAAATGGATGAAGCAGGGGGGCGGCGGCGACAAGCTTCCGGGCAAGCTTGAGAAAAAGATTGCCAGCGACCTCGGCGGCTACGGCGCATTCCGCGAGGCTTTCATAGAGGCGGGCAAGACGCAGTTCGGCTCAGGCTGGGCGTGGCTGACCTTGAAGGATGGGAAGCTCGAGGTCACCAAGACTCCGAACGGGGAGAACCCGCTCGTTCATGGCGGGACTCCCATTCTTGGCGTCGACGTCTGGGAACACTCCTATTACATCGACTATCGCAACGCGCGTCCGAAATATCTCGAGGCTTTCGTCGACAACCTCATCAATTGGGAATATGTCGAGGAGCTTTTCGAACAGACTCAAAGCTAGGGCTTTGCCCGCGGGCCGGAGGTAACAACCGGCCCGCCCCGGACGCGGCGGGGTTCAAGCCGAGCGCCGTTTCGACCAGCGCCTGCATGGCCTCTAGCCTGATAACGACCTCCATTCTGAGAAGCGCCGTCGCAATGTCACGATAGAGTCTGACCTGCGGGACCGGTTTGATCTGGAGAGACTCCAGCTTGGCCAGCGTTTTGCTTTGAAGAGCCGCTGGGGCCTCGAGTTCCTCTTTCATGTCATGGGT
>JBAVVQ010000096.1:0-9319 GCA_049697375.1 Rhodomicrobium sp. | reverse complement strand
CATGGGAAACCCGTTGCAAATCAGTTGTTCTTGTTTTGTTCCATAGCATACCCAATCCGGCTGACGCAAGTGCGTAATCAGGAATTTAATTTAATGGCCAATTTGTTAATGATAAAAAACCTACCGTTTTCAACGCCTTACAAAAAAATCATCCTGTCCGGTCGGAGGCGCGACGCTTCTCCATCTCGCGACGAGTAAACTACTTTTTAACCAAACTCATGACCGGAAATAAATCCGGCGGCCTCCTGTTAACCACTTTTGCATTAATGCTCGGCGCGGCAACGAGCCTTTTACTCCAATGGCGTGGCCTGCGCCTTGCGCTGGCTGAATTACGCAGGAATAGCCGAAATCAGCACGAAGGCTTGGGCGAGCGGGAAATCGTCGGTGATCGTCACGTGAATCTGCGCCACATGTTTATCCGGGAGGAGACTTCGTAGCCGCTCGGCAGCCCCGCCGGTCAGCTTCATTGTTGGCTGTCCGCCCGGCAGATTGACGACGCCCATGTCGCGCCAGAAGACGCCGTGGTTAAAGCCGGTGCCGAGCGCCTTGGCGCAGGCTTCTTTTGCGGCGAAGCGCTTGGCGTAAGAAGCGGAGCGATTAGCCCTGCGATCCGATTTCAGGCGCTCTGTTTCGGTGAATATGCGGTCCAGGAAGCGATCGCCATAGCGCTCGATGGCCTTTTCGATGCGGCGAATGTCGATCAAGTCGCTGCCGATGCCGATGATCACCGCGCCCCGCCGATGCCGCTATTGCTGCTGCTGCGCTTCGTGAGTTCTGGCCGCGACGCCCTTCGCGATGGAAGCTCGCATACGCCGTATCGTCTCCGGCAAGCCCACGAAGATCGCTTCCCCAATGAGAACATGGCCAATGTTCAATTCGCGGATTTGCGGAAGAGCCGCGAGGTGAGCTGCGGTTTCGAAGTCGAGGCCGTGGCCCGCATGGACCTCAAGGCCGGCTTGCGCCGCAAGCTCCGCGGCTCGCGCAAGCCGCCGCAACTCGGTCTTGGCCGCGCGTTCATCTCCGGCGAGCCACGCTTCGCAATACTGGCCGGTATGCAGCTCCACAACTGGGGCGGAGACACGAATGGCTCCATCGACCTGGCGTGGATCGGGATCGATAAAAAGCGAAACGCGAATGCCGCTATCCGACAGGCGCCGCACGATAGGGCCGAGGGCAGCGTAACTGCCGGCGGCATTGAGGCCGCCCTCCGTTGTGATTTCCTCCCGGCGTTCCGGAACGATGCAGCACGCGTGAGGGGCGGTCTTGATGGCGATGGCCGTCATCTCCTCCGTGGCCGCCATCTCGAGATTGAGGGGGGCGTCGATCTCGGCCATGATCCGCCGGATGTCTTCATCGCGAATATGACGCCGGTCCTCGCGGAGGTGCGCCGTAATGCCATCGGCGCCAGCCTCGACAGCCATGCGCGCCGCACGAATGGGATCGGGAAGGAAGCCGCCTCTGGCATTACGAAGCGTAGCAACGTGATCGATGTTCAAGCCAAGGCGAACGGCAGGCGTCTTCATCGGGCTGAGGCCGCCGCCGCCTCATGGCTGGCTCTATCGGCGCGCCTGTCATGTTGGGCCTGAAGCAGACGGCGCACGATGAAATAGATCAGGACCGCCGTGAGGCCTCCGAGCGGAAGAGCCCCAAGCGCCATCGGTTTCAGGATCGGCCAAAGGCCTTCAACCGCCGTTGCGACGCCATCCGGAGACGCCTCGCTGATGCTCACCCTGAGCGCCTGGGCCCCCGTCGAGAGCTTGCCGATCTCGGCATTCGCAGAGTCACCCAAAAACAGGTTCCCAACCCCAAAGGTCGATCCCCAAATGATGGGATAAGTTAAGGGATTCCCCGCAAAGGTTCCGACCGCTGACGCCATGACGCTTCCACGGAACATGAGAGCAAGAAACGCGGCCAGCAACATCTGGCAACCGAGGAACGGGGTAAAGATTGCAAAAACGCCTGCGGCGCAACCAAGCGCTATACTGTGCGGGCTCGCTTTGATCCGCCATAGCCGCAGGATCATGTAGCGGAAAGACCTCTCGAAACTGCGGGCCGGCCAGATCAAGTTACGCAGACGCTCGGCCAGCGAAAGCTGTTTTCGACGTTTAAAGAGCATGTCTCCCAGCCCCAGAGAGCCAACAGAACTTCAAAGCGTAAGCGCCCCTTAAGGTTCCATTAAGCGGTGGCGTCTTAGGTCTTCAAGCCCCGGCTTCCAGGCTTGATAGGCGGTATTTCAACGATAGCAGCAGGCAGTTGATCGGGTGCGAAATGAGGAATGTCAAGCCGAATCAGGGGAATGAAGGGAACAGAAAATTCAGCCCGCCCGCCGGACCGATCCACGAGCGCGGTGGCTGCGACAATATGGCCGCCGAGCGCTCGCGCCGCATCCATGCATTCCCGTGACGACAAGCCCGTCGTCACCACGTCTTCGACGAGGAGACACCGCTGATCCTTTTCGATCTTAAAGCCGCGCCTCAACTTAAAGGCGCCATCGACGCGCTCGAAAAAGATCGCCGGGAGCCCAAGGTGGCGGCCCATTTCATAGCCCACGACAACGCCGCCCATGGCCGGCGAAACAACAAGGTCGGCGGTTATGTCTGCGGCCCTGATCTTTTCGGCAAGGGATGCACAAAGCCTTTCCGCGCGCCGCGGCTCCATGAGAACGCGCGCGCATTGAAGGTAAGCGGTCGAATGGAAACCCGACGAAAGGATGAAATGGCCTTCGAGCAGCGCTCCGGCTTCACGAAACTCTTTAAGGACGGCGTCGTCGGACAGCATCGGCGCCTCTGGACATATAAATGCGGTTCTTTAAGTCAGGATGCGGCTGGCTGAGCTGACCACATTCAGATTTTTTACCCCATTGAGCATATCGGTCAAATGTTTAAGGTCAAGAACCTCAACGTCGACCAGCATCTCAGTATAATCGTGCCCACGGGTGACCATTTGTAATCTATCGATATTCGCCCCGGCGGCTCCGATTATGCTTGCGATTTTCCCAAGGCTTCCCGGCTCGTTGACGGCCGTAACCTGGATGCGCGCGGGGAAAAGCTCGGTGGCGCCCTCTCTGATATCCCAGGTTACGTCGATCCAGCGGTCGAGTTGATCTTCATAGTCGCGCAAATGCGGTGAGTGGATCGGGAAGATCGTTATGCCTTTGCCAGGGTCGAGAATGCCGACAATACGTTCGCCGGGAACCGCGCCGCCTTCACCGAAGCGAACGACGGACGTGCCATTCACGCCTCGGATTGGAATGCCTTTCGCGCTCTCCTCATCCTCGGATCCGGTCAAAAGCCCGGGCCACCGGAACTTGAAGCTCGTGACACGGCGCAGGTTGAACCAGCCTTCGTCGTTGCGGGTGATCGTGCGGCGCTTCGGGGCGCCCTCCTGGACGAGATTGGGATCAACGGCCTTCAGCACCTCGTCGGCCGTTGTCTCGCCTCGGCCAACCGCTGTCAGCAGATCCTCAACATTCTTCTGGCCAAGCCGCGGCAGGACAGGGGTGAGGTCGGTATCGCCGGATTTCCCGGCGCGCTGCAAAGCCGCTTTCATGATGTCGCGGCCGAGAGAGATATATTGCTTGCGAACGGCATCCTTTGTCGCGCGTCGAATGGCCGAGCGGGCTTTTCCGGTAATGACGGCGTTTTCCCAGGCCGCAGGCGGCGTCTGGGCGTCGGAGAGAGTGATCTCGACCTCGTCGCCGTTCTTCAGCTCATTCATCAGGGGCATGTGGCGGCCATTGATTTTCGCGCCGACGCAGCGATTGCCGACGCTCGTGTGTACGGCATAGGCGAAATCGATGGCGTTCGCGCCGCGGGGCAGCGCAATGAGCCGGCCCTTCGGCGTGAAACAGAACACCTGATCCAGGAAAAGCTCAAGCTTGGTATGCTCCAGGAACTCCTCGGGATTGTCGCCCTCCAGGAGATTGTCGACGAGCTTGCGAAGCCATTGATAGGCGGTGCTCTCGCCGGGCGCCGGACCTTTCACGGCGCGCGCATCCCCGTTCAACTTCGCCAAGCCCGCAAGCTTGTAGCCGGAGTGCGCCGCGACGCCATATTCGGCGATCTGATGCATTTCCGCGGTGCGCACCTGCAGCTCAACGCGTTGATGGCGCGGGCCGACAATGGTGGTGTGGATCGATTGATACTCGTTATACTTCGGCGTAGAAATGTAGTCCTTGAAACGGCCGGGCACGACACGCCAGGTTGTGTGCACGGCGCCGAGCGCGGTGTAACACTCCTCCATGGTCGGGACAATAACGCGGAAACCATAGACGTCCGAAAGCTGCTCCAGACCGATCTGCTTGTTCTGCATTTTGAGCCAGATCGAGTAGGGTTTCTTTTCGCGGCTGAAGACCTCCGCCTTGATGGACTGCGCTTCGAGCTTGGCTTTGAGTTCCGTCGCGATCTCTTTTGTCAGGCCACGGTTCTGGTCGCGCAGGATATTGAGCCGCGACATAAGCGTTTCGTACCCAGCAGGATGAAGCCATCGGAAGGACAGCTCTTCAAGCTCGTCGCGGAATTCCTGGATGCCCATCCGGCCGGCCAGCGGCGCGTAGATATCCATTGTTTCCTGCGCGATGAGCCGCCGTTTCTCCGGACGCATATGCTCAAGCGTGCGCATGTTGTGAAGCCGGTCGGCGAGCTTGACGAGCAGCACGCGCACATCGCTCGAAATCGCGATCAGGAGTTTCCGGAAATTTTCGGCTTGCTGTGTCTTCTTGGAGACGAGATTGAGCTTTTCGATCTTCGTCAAACCATCGACAAGGGACGCGATATTCGGGCCGAACAACCGTTCGATCTCGTCTTTGGTGGTTTGTGTGTCCTCGATTGTGTCGTGAAGAAGCGCTGTCGCAATCGTATCGTCGTCGAGCTTCAGGCTTGTCAGGATTGAAGCGACTTCAAGAGGATGTGAAAAATAAGGATCGCCCGACGCCCGCTTCTGTTGGCCATGCGCCTTCATCGCATAGACATAGGCGCGATTCAGCAGAGCTTCATTTGCCTTTGAATTGTAGCTCAGAACTTTTTCTACGAGCTCGTACTGCCGCATAATCGGCTGCGATCTCGCCTGAGTTTCAAGCTGCACGGCCTCGCCAGACTTTTAAATTTGCAACTCTAGATATCTAAAACAGTCTCCAAAACGCGGCAAAGTCAAGATGCGATTTCCCAACAGTTTTTTAGCCCTTTGCGCGTCCGCCGCTCGCTGCTTCGGCTGGGATGCTGCGAGCCAATCCCTGTAGCAGCTCTTCTTCCGTAATCCGGTCGATCATGGCGTCGGAAAACTGATCGTCGGGACCCAGCACATTCACAGGACGGGAGCTTGGAAGCGCGGGAGCAGCCTCCGGCTCGGGCTCGTCAACTTCAACGTGCGCCTGCAGAGAGTGAATGAGATCTTCCTTGAGATCTTCGGGCGAGATCATCGTATCCGCAATTTCGCGAAGCGCGACGACGGGATTCTTATCGTTGTCCCTGTCGACGGTGATCGGCGCGCCAGAAGCAACCGCCCGCGCCCTGTGCGCGGCGAGAAGAACGAGTTCGAAACGGTTCGAAACTTTATCGACGCAATCTTCGACGGTGACGCGAGCCATGAAAACCTCAGATGCTGGGATGACGTCAAAATAGGCGCTAGCTTCTACGTTTGCAAGCTGATGTTTAAGCGTGGCCGCTTCATGGCAGGGGAGGGAACCTTCCAAGCCGCAGCCCTCTTTCACAATCAGAGGGCTTTCAGGCGGGCAGGGCAAGAAGCGCACACGGCGCGCGGCGCAAAACCTGTTCTGTCGTGCTTCCTCTCAACGCATCGAGAAAGCCGTGACGCCCGGCGGTGGGCATGACGAGAAGATCTGCGAGGGAAGAACTCGCAGCCGAGAGGATGGCCTCCACCGTTGGGCCTTCGAGGGTCCTGACGCGCTCACGCACCCCCGTCGGGCCGGTCAGCTCGAAGTTTTCATTTCCGATGTGGACATATCGTTGCACAAGGCCAAGCTTTCCCAAGAGACGATGAAAGTGCGTTAGCGCGCGGGCGGGCGAGGGATGACGGGCGACCGGAATAACAGCGCTTTTCAGATGGAGGCGGCCGTTTTTCGAGTCGACAAAGGGGCGGGCGTTCGGCCCAAGGAAAAGCGCTGGCAGATTTGTTTTCTGCGCGATTCCCTCCGAAACGGACTCTGACATAAAGCGGCTCAGCCCTTGAGCTCCGCGCGTCGCCATGACGACGAGGTCCGGCCGATGCGACAGCAGAAAGGCGGCTACCCCTCGAAGCGGGTCTTGATGCTCGATCTCGATCTTTCTTATCTCGATGCCGAGCTTCTCCTGGACTTGCGCGTGATCGGCATCGGCAGGCAGAAGCTCCCAACGCGCCAGGGTCTCCCGCACATGCGGGAACGACGACCATTCCCCGTCCCCGGATCTCACGTGCAACAGGTCAAGGCGGCAGCGGAACTCCAAGGCAAGCCGCAAAGCATGCGCGAAAGCCTCGGCGCTCGCTTCGGAGAAATCTGTCGGGTGAGCGATGGCTACGAGGGGGACTTGGCGCATCGGAACCTCCTTCCCCGGTTTCGGCGGATAGGCGACGCTCTCGAACGCGACTGTGGGAGCATTTAGGCATGGCGGATCGTCCTCTGCAACCAGGGGTTTCTATTCGTGAACAGCTAAGTTCCGATTTGCGGCCGCAGCGCCTTCGGATGGATCGTTTGCGCCGCCATTTCGTCTCAGCGGCGCGAGAGTAGCTTGTCTCGAAGCCGCGCCTCTTTTATTGCTTTATGAATGCGATACGGAAAGCCCGCGGGCCGGGACGACAGGAACAACATCGAAGCGCTGGCGGCCAATGTCCGCGAGGGCGGGCGCGTCGCGGTTGCGCGCGCCATCACGCTCATCGAAAGCCGCAAGCCCGAGCACCGGGCGCAGGCGCGGGGGCTTTTGACGCTCCTCAATGACGCGGCGGGACGCTCGCATCGGATCGGCATCACGGGCGTTCCGGGCGTGGGCAAATCCACGCTCATCGACGCCTTCGGGAGCGTGCTCACGGGCCTCGGCCATCGGGTCGCCGTTCTCGCGGTCGATCCGTCCTCCAGCCGGTCTGGCGGCGCGATCCTCGGCGACAAGACGCGCATGGCTCAGCTTGCCGTCGATCCCAAGGCTTTCATCCGCCCGTCGCCATCGTCGGGCACGCTCGGCGGCGTCACCCGCACCACCCGCGAAACCATTCTCCTGTGCGAGGCGTCCGGCTTCGACGTCTTGCTCGTCGAGACGGTGGGCGTCGGGCAATCCGAGATCGCGGTTGCCGGCATGGTCGATTTCTTCCTTCTCCTCATGCTGGCGGGGGGCGGCGACGAGCTGCAAGGCATCAAGAAAGGCGTGATGGAACTCGCCGACATGATCGCCATCACGAAGGCCGACAGCGGCAATGAAAACGCTGCGCGCCGCGCCGCCGCGGATTATTCGTCGGCGCTCAAGATTTTGACGCCGCCGAGCGCCTCCTGGAAGCCGCCGGTAATCACCCTTTCAGCGCGCGAGGGCCGCGGGTTCGACGAGCTCTGGGCCAACATCGAGGCGCACCGGACCGCCCTCGAAGCCACGGGCGAGTTCGAGGCCAAGCGCCGCGAGCAGGATGTGCGCTGGATGCATGCGATGATCGAGGATCACATCCGTACGACGTTTCTATCGAACGACATCGCAGAGGCGAAAATCGCGGAACTCGGTCGCGAAGTGCGCAGCGGCGTCAAGCCTCCCTCCGTCGCCGCCGATGAAGCCGCAGCTCTCATACTTGAGCGCCCATGACCAACGCGTCCGATCAGTCCGTTCGCATGCTTGTGACGGGGTTCGGTCCTTTTCCCACCATTCCGCATAACGCCTCGTCTTCCCTGGCTCTCGCGCTCGCAAATTCTCCTGCCGCGCCCGGACTGGAAATCGCGACGGCGATCATTCCCGTGGTCTGGGCCAGCGCCAGGGCTGCGGCCTGGCGAGCGGTGGTCCGCTTTCAGCCGCACGCGGTCTTGCATTTTGGCGTCTCAAAGCGCGCATTCGGCTTCGAGATCGAAACGCGCGCCTTCAACATGAGCGGCCCGCGGGAGGATCGCGCCGGCGTGGTTCGCCCTGGACAGCCGCTCGTCCAGAGAGGCAAGCCCGTCCTCATGTCGACGCTGCCGCCGCTTGACCTTCTTAGGGCTCTGACAGCGGATGGCTTGCCGGCGGCGCTCTCCGAGGACGCCGGGCGCTATTTGTGTAACGCGCTCTTCTATTGGAGCCTCCACGATGGCGAGTCGGATGGCCGGCTCGTGAGCTTCGTCCATATGCCGGCTTTGGACGCCGAGGCGGAGGTCGAGCCGCGCCTGACCATGGAGGAAGCAGTGGCGGGCGCGCGGATTCTCATTCGCGCCAGCGCCGAAGCTGTGCTACGCGCGAGAGAAGACGTGCTCAAGCGCGGGGGAAGCATCGGCCATGGATCGCAGGTACTTTATCGGGATGGGCGGAGCGGCCGCCTTGCTGGGGGGAGCGACGGCTGAGGCCGCGCCGCTGGCGCAAGACGCCCTTGGCAGAAGCGTCACCGATTTCGGAGTGGAACCCAACGCCGAGCGCGATCAGTCCGCCGCCATGCAGCGCGCCATCGACGCGCTTGCTCCCGCAGGACAGCCCATCATCATCCCAGCCGGAATGTATCGCGCCGGGAAGCTGCAGCTTTCATCCAGGGCGGCCGTCTTTGGCGCGCCGGGGCTTTCCATTCTCGTTGCGCCCCAGGGATCGTCCGCATTCGAATTTCAGAACAAACAGGATGTCAGCCTCCGGGGCGTCGCCTTCATAGGCACGGGTCTCGTCGCAAGGGAATGCCGCAATCTCACCATCGCCGATTGCCAGGTGATTTCGAGCGGCGGCGACGGCCTCATCTGCTCCGGCTCGGGCCTCCTCGTCACCGGCAACCGGGCCTCGGCCTGCGCCCGCGCCGCCATCTGGGTCGAAGGCGATGGGCTCGTCTCGAACAACCTCATCAGCGGCGGGGGCCAGTTCGGCCTCAGGCTCGGCAGCGCGTGGCGGCTCGGCACGATGAGCGTGATCAACAATTACATCGACGGCCCCGAAGTCGGCATCGGCGTGTCATCCTCGGACGCGGGCTATGCCTTCATCGCCATGAACATGATCACGGGCGCGAAGAACGGCGGCATCCGCGCGCTCAGCGGCGACCAGCTGATCGGCAAGGACCTCACGCGCGGCGGCTCGGAGGCGTTCCGGGCGCTCGGCATCGCCGCGAACGTCTCGCTTTGAGGGCGGCAGCGATAGCGTTTACAAACAGTTGAAATTGGTTTTGTTTTGTAAAAGGGCCTATAAGTAAC
>JBAVVQ010000095.1:0-2064 GCA_049697375.1 Rhodomicrobium sp. | reverse complement strand
CCCCACGAGCATCCGACGCCAGTCGCGCGTCGATGATGCGGTCGATGAACGCCATCCAGCGACGCTGGAATCGCCAGCGGGCGAAGTCGCGCGGCGCCGGGATCGAGGCCGGCAGCAGCATGTCGAGCATATGCAAGTGCGACAGGCGCATGCTGTAATCGGTGAGCATGGCGCGCATCTCGGGGCCGAAATCGCCCATCTCAAGCGAGAACATCGACCGGCCGGCAATCTCCAGCGCGGCGAATTGCATCTCATCCAACAGATTCACGGAAGCATGGCTGCGCGACCGAAGCGACGCGACAGTCTCGTCCGCCACAGCTCCGATATGGCGCGTCAGCACGGGGATCACACGCGGCGCAATCGCCGGCGCTATGGTGCGGCGCTGATGCCTCCAATCGTGGCCTTCGCTCAGCACCAGCCCGTCGCCAACGACCGGCCGCAAAATCCGTGTCGAGGCCGCCGTTCGTCCATAATTGCCGGAGTTCTCGACGAGAACACGGTGGATTGCGTCGGGCGCGTTGATGAGGATTCTCGTTCGGCCGAGCCGGCGGTTCACCATGAAGGGCCGCTCATAGGCGGCTTCCGGCCAGAGCAAAAGCGCGTTTGTCCGCATTGTCCGCAAGAATTGGCGTAGGCTCGGCTGCTCCGCCAAGTATGATGGGCGCGGCGGGATGTACAACTCCGCCCGAAGTTGCGTGCTCATCTGCGATGCTCCTGCAAAAACTCTGTCTCAGTCAGACACGATCAGCTTTCGGAAGGAACCCAACTGCCATGAAAGCCGGCGGGGATGCGATGGCTGAGATGAACGCGGGCGACAGGGCCGTTTTCCAGATCGGAGGCGTCAAGGATCAGCAAGTCGCTCCGGTTCTCGTCGCGGATATACTGCACCGTGAGCAGAAAGCCGTCGCCTTCGGCGGACTCGGCCGAGCGCGGCGCAAACACGGGTTCGCCAAGCGAATCGCCATCCGGCGCGGCGAAAAGGGGCGTCCGGCCAGACGCAAGGTCCAGTTGCGCGACGGCATTGAACAGCGATTGCCGCGAGGATCGGTCGGGGCCGTGAGTATTGTAGAAGGCGCGGCTGTAATTCACCCCGGCCCGGCGCTCGTCCAGCCGGGGGAACTCGCCCGGCGCGTCCGTAAGCTGAATTTCCTTCACCTCAGCGGTCTGGCCCGTGAGGTCGATGGACCACCGCACGGGCATGCCTATTGCCGACCCTGGCGGCGTGGGATTGCCCTCCACATCGGGAAAGAGCGGGGCTCTGCCGTACTTGATGACATCGCAGTGGATCGAGCCGTCATCCTCCCAGGCGTTGAAGGTGTGGAAGACGTAGCAGGGCGAAATCGTATGCCACGTCAGCGAGCTGATCGGAGCGCGCCGCCCAATCACGCCGAGCATCGCGGGCTTGCTTGGGTCCCAGGCCCAGATCGATCCGCCGCGCTTTGCGCGCGCCATGTCGCCTGCCAATGGCAGGATCGGGAAGACAACATGATCGCGTGTCACAAGAAAATCGTGGACCAAGGAACAGTAAGGCGCTTCGAAAAAGTCCTGGCGGACAAGTTCCCCGTTCGCGCCGATGATGATGAGGCTCATCCTCGTGCCGAATATGTCGGTTCCGGAGTAGGAGAAGCCGACAAGCTCCCCGTTCACGGGATCGATCTTCGGATGAGCCGTGAAGCGGCCTTCGACAGTCGTGGGAAGAAGCCCGCCGAAGGTATAATATCCAACGGAGTCGAGCGAGCGGGTCATCTCGAAGGGAAGGTGGGATTCTTCCAGCGCAAGAAGCTTGCCCGCATGGTAGATGATATGAGTATTGGCCACGCCGGTGTCCTTGCCGATCACGCTCGGATCGGATGTGGCCGGGTCGCCGAAAAGGCCGAATAGAGCTTCGCCCGCCTTCCTTTCCAGTTCGAAGCGCGGCGTGCGAACCCAGCGGTTGCGGTAGCTGGCGCGCCCGTTTTCTAGCGTGAATGCATGCACCATGCCGTCGCCCCCGAACCAGTGATGACGGCCGCGCGGCGCAAACTGCGGGTTGGCGCCATTGCGGTAGAACGCGCCGTTGAGCGC
>JBAVVQ010000094.1:0-4197 GCA_049697375.1 Rhodomicrobium sp. | reverse complement strand
ATTCCAAAAGTCGTCGGCGGCGATGGTCCCGAGGCAAGCACTCTTGCATGCGCTATTTATGCCGAATTCATCGCAAAGACGGTTCGGGTCCTGTCACCGGATATCGCGGAGGCAGTCAAGCTTACCGAGAATATCTTCCGGTCAGTCAACATCGCGCTCATGAATGAACTGAAGGTCGTCTATGAGTGCATGGGGATCAGTATCTGGGAGGTCATCGAGGCGGCAAAGACCAAGCCCTTCGGGTTTATGCCGTTTTATCCCGGCCCCGGCCTTGGCGGTCACTGCATCCCGATCGATCCTTTCTACCTGACCTGGAAGGCCCGCGAGTACAACATCTCCACGAAGTTCATCGAGCTGGCCGGCGAAATAAACACCGCGATGCCTCAATATGTTATCGAGCGCACCGCGCTGGCCCTCGATCAAACCTTCGGGCGCGGGCTTAAAGGCTCTAAAATTCTCGTCGTCGGTCTCGCGTACAAGAAAAATATCGATGATATCCGCGAGAGCCCTTCGCTGCGCCTGCTCCAGCTCCTCGATGCGCGCGGCGCGCTTGCGGACTACCACGACCCATTTGTTCCGGCGGTAACGCCGACCAGGGAGTATCACGAACTCCTGGGCCGCAAATCGGCTCAGGTGTCTGACGCCGGCGCCTACGATGCCGTTATCATTTCGACCGATCATGATTGCGTCGATTATGGCGATATCGTTTCCCGCGCCAGGCTTATCGTCGATACGCGGAACGCGTGCGGATCTCGCGGACTTCACAGCGACAAGATATTCATGGCGTGACTTGCCGCTGAGCCGTGCGCAAGTTGGAGGGGTGGGCGAAGAACCTGCCCCTTTTTCTTTCAGCGCAGCCACACATGGCGCCAGCGCATGGCCAGCGAGAATTTTGCACGCCACAGGATCAAAACAACGGACACTTGCCGTGACTCCATGCCGTTGCGCATAAGGCCACGTCGCGAAGAAATTGCGCGACGGGCGCGTGGGTGACATAGATCAGGGCGCTCGCTCCCGCGATAAGGCCGGCCGTGACGCCGATGGCTGCCACGTACCAAATCCGCGAGAGGATAAGAGTGATCTTTACCGGAACCAGCTCTTTGGTCGTCAGCGGCGCTTCGGGATAATCGGAAATGGCGTGCGCCGCGGTTTGCGCGCCCGGCGTAAAGCGAGCGAGAACCCCTGTCAGGCCGACGATGAAATGCGCCGACGCGGGCACGATCGCGGTCATCAGCATGCCCGTCACGAACAGTCCGTCGGTCCACGGCGCTTCGACCGCCTTATTCAGAAGCGCCTCCCAATTGAACCTGGGAAGGCTCGCCGCGGAGAACGCAAAGTTGAGAAGCTCAAGCGTGTTCGGGAGAAGCGCCGTCAGCGCCAGCATCAGGAAGACGCCCGAGACAAAAGTGCCGAGCACGGCTCCGAAAACCTTCAGTTCTCCCAAGATATCGGGTTGCGCCCGCTCCGCCTGCCTCAGGAGGAAGCGCGTCGCGCTCCAGGATAACCAATCGATGGACGCGTTCGTGAGGGGAAGCAGGATGAAGAACAGGAACAAGAGCAGGGTGAACTCGCTCGCAAACGCGAGCGCCGCGCCGGCAAGAACGGCGATCGTCACGGAAAAAAGCGTCGCGCCTGCAAGCGCAAACGCAAGCGCCAGCGCAAAGGCGAGCGCAAATCCGCCCGCCATCGCGCCAAGCAACGAGCCTGCCGTCGCCATCTGGCCCGAGAACGCCGACGCAATGGAGAACGCCATCGTGAACGCCACCATGAAGGCGAATGCGCCAAGCAGAACCCGGGCGATCGTCTGCGCAATCGCATAGTCTCCGCCGAAGGTGGTCCAAACCTGCCCGATCAGCTGGAGCAAATTCCTGAACGCCGCGACGATGACGTAGGCGATAATCAGAAATCCGGCCGCGAACAGCGCCACTTGCCAGGTGAAGATTCGATGCGCGCTAAGCCCGCTCGCGACAAGCGTTATAAGAAGCAGCGTGATTGGAAAGATAAAGGCGATGGCGAGGCAGCGCTCGAAAGCCTGACCGCTCAGCGCCGGGCCAAACCAATCCATGAGCCATTGATTTAAACGGTGCACGGTGACGAGGTAGGCCTTGAACGGCGGGGCGCCCCCAAGGCGGTCCTTAAGGGCCATGCGGTCGTCATAATGCGAAAGCTGGCCGTTCAGCGAGCGATCGGGAAACGGCAGCAGCCAAGCCAGGATGGTCGCCAACAGCGCGGTCAACGCCGCCATCACGGATAAGACGCCCCATCCCTGCCAGATTACCAACGAAAGGCCTGTTTCGCCCGGATGCATGCGTCCCTCAATTTCTGCCCCGCCGCTTGGTTAGCAACCTCCAATGACGCATGCAAGCTGTCGCATGAGCGCGATGGCTTCCAAGGGAATCTTTTCTGGCGCGTCTGGAAATCTTCACCCATTTTCCGTGCCTTGCGACAGAAAGCTGTCGATATCGGACGCCTTTCCGCCGGTCAGGACGCAAATCGGACACAAGATTTCGACAAAGAATGCCGCATCCGTATGCCTACTGCGTAGCAAATTCGCGCCATCTATTGGGGTGGAATGATTATAATGACCGCACGACTGATATTGCGAAAGCTTTGGCCGGCCCGGCGCACGACGCGTTGCAAGCAAAGAGGGGCAGAAGCGTCTCCGGGGCGCGGGTCCGTCGCCGCCGCTTTCGCCATCGCGGCTGCGTTTTCCATTGTCCTTTTCTCCGCTCCGTCCTCCCAGGCCAAAGGCTCATCCTGCGAGGAGGCCGCCGAACTTTCGGTGCTCGCCTCGCCCATCGCCCCATGGAGGGGCGCGCCTTTGCGCGTCCTGTTCGCTGCTGAAAAGCCGATGGAGGGCGAGTTTTCGCTCATCTCGCCTGACGGGCGCGTCGCGGCCACGTCGCGTGAGCGGCACGGCGGTCCGCCTTATTTCTGGCTTGCCGAAGTGCCGACGCCCGACGCCGGGACGTGGCGCGCCAAGCTTGCGGCAACTTCGGGCGCGCCAGCCGATTGCGCGACAATCACACATGACATCGCTGTCTCCGACAGCCAGCCCGCGCCGCCGCACAACGGGGAAGGCGGCGTCTGGCCCATTCGCAACGCCTGGAGCCGGGCGACGGAGAATTTGTACTCCGCTTGGATCGAGAAGCTGTTCGACGCTCCCCTCGACGCGACGCCCTCTTGGCCGGCCTTGCACGAGGTCATGCGTGACCAGTCGCGCAATTTCCTGTTCAATCATCTGGGGCTGCGGGAAGATCAATCGGGGCTTGTGATGCGTCCCGACTGCGCAGACCTTCCGTATTTCCTGCGCGCCTATTTCTCCTTCAAGATGGGGATGCCTTTCGGATACTCGAAATGCTCGCGCGGCGGCGGCGGCCAGCCGCCGAGGTGCCACGAGTGGTGGAACATCGTGAATCAGGAACCTCCTCCGCCTCCACCGCCCGACCCAAACATGGCCCAGCCCAATCCGAGAGGGGCGCCAAACTCCGTGTTTCCAATGTTCGGCCAGTCAATGCGTCCCCAGCCGGTGGCGCGTCCCATGAGCCCGGCCAGAACCCCCGTCCCGTCCCATCTGGGGCTCAGCGCGGCGTTTGGCCATTATCTGCCGATCCTGGCCGACGCCGTGCATTCCGGGTCGGGGCGAACCGCAGCCAACGACGACAGCACCGATTATTATCCCGTGCCATTGAGCCAGCAGACGCTGCGGCCCGGCACCATTTACGCCGATCCTTATGGGCATGTTCTGATGCTTGTGAAGCGCGTGCCGCAGTCGGACGGCTCGGCTGGCGTATTCTTCGCCGTCGATGGGCAGCCCGATGCGACGGTCGCCCGGAAGCGCTTCTGGCGGGGCAATTTCCTGTTTGCGCAAGGCGCCGCATTCGGTGGCCCGGGCTTCAAGCACTTCCGGCCAATCGAGGCGAAGGGCGGAGGCGCCTTGCGGCGGCTGGCGAACGCCGAGATAGCGAAAAATCCACAATTCGGAGACTTCTCGCTCGAACAGTCGCGGCTCGGAGCGGAAGACTTTTACGATCGCATGGACGACGTGATGTCGCCGGAGCCGCTCGATCCTTCGCGCGCGCTGAAGGAGGTGCTCAACTCGCTTGAGGAGCAGGTGAAGGCGCGTGTCACGTCGGTCGAGAACGGGCGGAAGTTTCAGAACAGCGGGAAAGGCGAGGCGGAAATGCCGGATGGCCC
>JBAVVQ010000093.1:0-2906 GCA_049697375.1 Rhodomicrobium sp. | reverse complement strand
AGTTTCGGAGGACGACCCTTTTTAGTCTAAGCCCCACCCAAAGCGAATATGACGCCTTGCAGGATTGTCGTGCGCCCCGTCGCAAGGGGCACTGTGCTCATAAAAAGGGTCAACTCGCGCCCGTCTGTCGGGCCACTGAAAACCTTATTCAGAAACCGTTTGCACCACGCTGTTAAGCGGGCGAGTGCTGACAGTCGGCAGCCTGACGTCCTTGATGATGCCCTCGTCATATTCTGCGATAGTCTGCACCGGCGTCTTGGCTTTCAACTGAACAACCTTGTAACCGCCAGCTTTCAATCTAAGAAGCAATGTAGGTAGTGCTTCCGCGGTGTGCTTTTGGAAATCGTGCATCAGAATGATGCCCTTGCCTAGCTTGTCGAGTTTATTCATTACGGTGTCGATGACCTGCTGTGATGATCTCGCCTTGAAATCGAACGAGTCCAAGTCGCAAGAGAAGATCGCGATATTGCGTTTGCCAAGATAGGTGACCATTTCCGGAGGATGTTGTAGGTTCGGGAAACGGAAGAACGGCGATGGCGCCGCGCCGAGGGCCCACCTCACCGCGGAGAATCCCTTCTCGATCTCGTCTTTCCGCTGCTGCTCGGTCAACTTCTCGTTGTTCAGGTTGGCGTGCGACCAAGTGTGCGCGCCAATAGTGTGTCCTGCGGCCGCAACCTGCTTAAGAATTTCCGGATAGTAAGTCGCGTGCTTTCCCACCGGGAAAAATATACCGGTGGTGCATTGGTCTGCCAGCGCGTTGAGGACAGCCGACGTGTTGTTCAGCCAAGGTCCGTCATCGAACGTCAGCACGACTTCCTTGTCCCTCAGGAAGTCGAGTTGCTTGAAATGCTCGAAGCCAAAACCCGGTCCGCCCGTGGTATCAATTTCCACGACACGGGCGATTCCAAGCGCGTCCAGATTTTTGCACGCGGACTTTGCGAGCCGGTCAGCATTTGCTGCGACTGCTTTGGCTAGAACGGGGGGGATCGCGGGAACCGGGTTCGGCTCAGGAGCGCTGCTCGCCACGGTTTGGGGGGCCCGAATGGCGCTTAACACTAGCCATACAGTGCCGATGGCAACGCTGCCCGCTAAGATCAAACCTATGGCGATTCGCATCCTGGTCTTCCCAATGTTTGTAATTTCGGGTTGTGCTGGCCAATTCCCTCGCTGCGGCGGCGCGACAACGAAGGGATTGCTCCGCGGCCGCCGTGGTCATCAATCCAATATTCCTATCTAAGTCTTAAAATTCCGTACGCTTACGCTCCTACCGCGGAGAGAACCATGGACCCGGCAAAGATGGAGCAGAGAGCTTGACCCAGAACCCGGAATTAGAGAACAGCATCGGTCACTAGCGCCGATCCAGCGCGGCCCTCGAACCAGAAAATTCAAGTCGGCTTTTGATGGGACAGCAGAATATATTTGAAATCACTGGGATTTCCGCAATCGTAATGGGTTTCAGATGACGGCCGCATGAATGCGCTCAGGTCTCTCCAGCCCGGCCGGCGTCTGAAAGCCCTCGAAGAACGAAACCGCGGGCAGCGTCCGTGACCTATGGGGATTTAAAAGGAACGGCATCCGCATCCGCTAGCAACGCGAGCGTTTTTCGGCTGGCGGCAAGCCGGATGCAGGAGTTTGCAGCAAGTTTTATTGGAGAAGCAGCGGCTGCCGGTGCCATCTTGGGCGTTATTTTCGCGGCTGGCGTCCTGCCGAGGCAAAGGATTAGCCTTGCGGCTTGAGAACCGGCGATAAAGCGAGGCGGCATTGTCCGATGCGGGGACGCGCTCCAGTTCATGACGTGTCGATCCGGATCGAGATTGGGGATGGCGTGCGGTATCGCGGCTGCATCCCGCGCTCAAAAAACTCGATGACGATCATGCGCCCGCCGCAACATGGACAAGGCGGCAAGGACTTTTCCGCCGGCTCGTCTTGACTGGGACTTGCAGCTGTCTCCGGCGGCGGCGCAGAACCGAGCAACTCGCGCAGCCGCGCAAGATTGACGGCGCGGCCTGTATTGGCGAACAGGCCGTAATGGCGGATGCGATGAAAGCCTTTCGGCAGGATGTGGAGCATAAAACGGCGGATGAACTCATCCGCCGCCAGCGTCATGACTTTGCGCCTCGCCAGACCGTCGGCCCGGTAGTCCTTGTAGCGGAACGCGACGCCGCGCTCGTCATGGGCGATGAGCCTCGTGTTCGAGATCGCCACCCGGTGGGTATAGCGCGAGAGGTAGGCAAGCACCGCCTTCGGTCCCGCGAACGGCTCTTTGATATAGACGAACCACTTCTTCCATCGCAGCGGTTTGAACACGGCGGCGAAGGCGTGCGCCGCAACCAACTTGGCGAGGCTGCCCTGCAAGATCAGGCGCCCCTGGTTATGAGCGGCGGCGAGCTTTTCCAGCACGAGGCGCCGGAACAGCCGCGAGAGCACGCGGACCGGCAGGAAGAAACGGCGGCGGCCGCCGCGGCAGGGGACAAAGCGCTCGCCGTCGAGCGAGAGGCCGCCGCCGGGAACGATCATATGCACGTGCGGATGATGCGTGAGCGCTGAACCCCAAGTATGAAGCACCGCGGTGATGCCGATCCGGGCGCCGAGATGCTTGGGATCGGCGGCGATGGTGAGCATCGTCTCCGACGCCGCCTTGAACAGAAGGCCGTAAACTTCCGCCTTGTTCTGCCAGGCGATGGCGCCGATGGCCGAGGGCAGCGTGAAGACCACATGATAGTATGGCAGCGGCAGAAGCTCGGCCTCGCGGTCGGCCAGCCACTGGCGCGCTGCGGCGCCCTGGCACTTCGGACAATGCCGGTTGCCGCATGAGTTGTAAGAGATGACGGTGTGGCCGCACTCCTCGCAGGCCGCAACATGGCCGCCAAGCTCCGCCGTGCGGCAGGCTTCGATCGCGGCCATCG
>JBAVVQ010000092.1:0-4270 GCA_049697375.1 Rhodomicrobium sp. | reverse complement strand
CCAAGGTTCTCGCGATCCGCGATATAGATCATCTCCTCGGTGATGACGCCAGCGCGCGCCAGTTCAAGTTGAGTGATGGCTTTGCCGTCTTCGGCGCGATAAACCGTGTGCCGCGTGGGAAATTCGCGGGCGAGATGGGCGGCGCCGACATTGCCGTTGTCCTCGGGCTTCACCTCGCGCCCCCGATACTGCCCGACAGCGCGCGCCTTCACCCAGGGCTCGCGAATCCGCGCCAGCCCCTCGTTCACATCGATCTTCGCCGCCTCATCCGAATAAGGGCCGCTCGTATCGTAGACGCGGAAGGGCGGCTCGCCGCTGCTTTCATGCAGGGCGATTTCGCGGAAGGGGACGCGAATGTCAGGCCGCCCCTCGGCTTCGGCATAAACCTTGCGCGACCCAGGCAGGGAGCCCGTTGTGACCTGCACCGGCGTGACATTCTTCGGGTCGATTGGCGCGTTCATCCCTTACCTCTTTGTTATGCGCGTGCTTCTTTGCGGCCCAAGCCAAGCGGCCAGTACGCCCACGGGACATTCTAACCCGATTTGCAGCGAGCGCTCCTTAGGATTTCCCGCGCAAGGGCGTACCGGCGACTTTTGAATCCAGTGCAGCTTACGGCCGGCTTTACTCGGCCTTTGAAGCGATTGTGAAGATTGGCGGTCGTCATTCGCGAGCAACCATCCCTCCGCCGGTTCTAACCGGATCAGGTTCAATGGGTTGTCGCGCGGCTTCCGAAGACCTTCGCCATGGAGTATCAGCGCGATCTCAGCCGCATGCCTGCGGCTCCCCTTGGTAGACAAGATAATCGTGCGAAAGGTCCTCAAATGCAATGGACGGATTCGCAACAGGCCACGGATTTACCACGTTTCAGGCGGCCGGGAAGCCAGTCAAACGTTGAAAACAAAAAGGCGGGCCACAGAAGCGCCCAGAATCGCCGGAAACGCTTGGTCTCCGAGCCAACGCGCGCCAATGGGGCTGGCGGGCTGAAAGCGTCAACGGGATCACTAGAGCAGCCCGCGTCCATTTAGACGCGGATAAGCTGCTCTAGCACTTTAGAATCGATCAACTTTTCCGCCTTTAATCCCTTCCGATTAAAGGCGGGTTGATCTAAAGCGGGACAAAAATGAAACGAATAGCCTTACCTTGCGCCGTGGCCTTAGCGCTTGCAGGATGCGCCTCGAATGCGGACCAGCCGTCATTGCAGGCCGCTGCCGTCGATACTTCGAAGATGCCGCACGCCGGAATCTTCACCGTCAAGGATGTCGTCGTGACAGATCAGGGCCAGGATACGCTCCGGCTTGCGGCAGCCACAACGAACAAGTTCACGTTCGCAGACCTCTCGGCGGTGATCTGGTGCCGCGCCCGCGAGGAGGCCGTCGCGCGCAAATACGACGGCTGGTACCAGGACGGCATTCAGCAGATCTCGAACGGCGCAAGCGAGCCGCAGGTCGCCATTGCCACGGCTCATTTCTTCAAGGGAAAGGCTCCCGAGGGCAAGAAAACCCTGAAGCATGAAAAGAGCCCGTGCAACGAGGTCCCAGCCGCCGCGAAGGTTAAGGTCTAGGGTGCGTCCGGAAAAGCATGAAGCGGTTTTCCGATAAGACGCACGATAAAACAAAGAGCTAGAGCGCGCTGTTGAGTCCATCAATAGCGGATACGCTCTAGCGCGGTGGTTGCGCTCACGATCGCAAGCGCGATGGGGGTTTGTGTGCTGTCCGAATAGACGCGGCCATTCCCGGCGCCTCGATATACAGAGACATGAGAGCCGCGATCACGAAGAAAAATAAGGCTCTCCAAGCTGCTGGATCGCCTTACCGATTGTCGTCACGATAGAGCCTCTTTGCTCTTTCCGGGGGCGGAAGCGGAGCCCCGGCTGCCATTTCCGACATGCCCATTTGTGGGGTTGGCCATATATTGATTGACGGCATCGCGCAGCCATTCCACCTCGTGGAGCAGGACCTCCGTGTGGCGCGAGGGCAGGGCGATATCACTGGCCTTGAACGCTTCCAGAATCCCGATCCGCAGATCGGTTCTGGTGCTTGTACCTTTGCTCAAATCGTAGATATAGGCGTAAAGCTTGAAGTTGAGGGAATCGGCGTTGAAGTCTTCGAAGTCGACGAAAGGCTCCGGCGACGTCATGACATTCAAATGATCCTGGGCGACCTTGAGAAGGAGCGCTTTGACTAGCCGCGGATCGCTGCCATGCGCCACACCGACCGGAATCGCCACGCGAGCCGTGTTGTTCCGAAGCGTCCAGTTCTTCACCTTCTCCGTGATGAATGACGAGTTCGGGATAAGCACGTTCGCGCGCTCGAAAGTCTCGATTTCCGTCGAGCGGACGCTGATCTTGCGAACATAGCCTTCCTCGCCGCCAACGGTGACGAGATCGCCGATCTTGATCGGGCGCTCGGCGAGCAGAATAAGCCCCGACACGAAATTGCTGACCACGGCTTGCAGGCCCAAACCAATACCGACGGACAAAGCGCCTGCGACGATCGCAATGTTTGAAAGATTGAAGCCTGCGTAGGAAAGCGCAAGCAACGCCGCGGCGAAAATGCCCGCATAGCCGACCGTCGTACGGATGGAATCGCGCAGCCCGCCTGATAAGCCGGCGGGCTTGAGCACCTGACGGTCAAGCCATCCTTGAAAGAGCTTAGCGGCGAAGTAGCCAAGGACAAAGACGATGATCGAGGCAAAGATGGCTGCGAGCGAAATCTCCGTGGTTCCAATCCGGAAACCGAAAAAGAGCTGGCGATACAGTTCGATGATGTCCGGCCAGGGATACCCCCACTGGAGGAGGATGAGCGGTACGGAAGCGACGAGAACGGCAAGCTTCAGGAGCAGGCTGACGGGAACCGAAAGCCTTTCCCTCTTGTCTTGATCGAGCGCGGCGGCGCCTTTCAGCCAGGAGCCGACCGCGGAGTTCTCATTCCGCATTCCCTGGGCATAGCCGTCAGCCCATAGAAGGAGAAGATAGACCAGGGCCAAAATCGAGCCCGTGACGATGAGCTGCTGCGCGATGAACCGCGACAGCGCCAGATAACCGGCGAAGGCCGTGACCACGATAGCCAGGCTTAGCCCCCACAGCGGCAAACGCAGAAGGCGCAGCCAGGTCAGGGAAGGCATTCCCTCCACGTCCTTATCCTCAAGCGGGGTTTTGAGGATCGCCACGACCAGCGCCGCCACAAGAAGGTTCGCCGGTAAAGTCAAAGCCAATGTCAGCGAAAAAGGCGACTGCACGGTGCGCGTCGCCGAATAGACGAACGTCATGAGCCCGTAAAGAATGACGAGCGCCAGCACAAGGCGGGTAATTCGTAATGCAGCCCGGTCCCCTGCGGGAATCAAACGCCACTCCGGGGCACTCGGAGAAAGTACGGTGGTCATGAGAGCATTGACCACCACGACGATAAAAAGCGAACGCGCCGCAACATAGAACAGCCACCCGATCTTGTCGGGAAACGGCTGCATTTCATCGATCGCGTTGTACAGGAATACGATCGGAAGGACGACAGGCATCGACCGCATGAGAATGACGCCTGCGGCGGACGACGCCCTCCGCCAGAAAGGAGGGTCTCCAGCCTCGGACCACGTCCTCAACCTCTCCACCCCGTGCCAGCGGAAGTACCCAAGGACAAGAGCCATCGCCAGCGCGCTCAGGATCAGATAACGCAACTCCGGCTTATCGCTGGAATTCCACCAATCCTTGACCAGTCCCTCGAGGCGCATCTCAGCAAGGCTGGCGTAATCCGATACGTTCTCCCAGGTCTGGGAGGAGAAGACGCCAGGGACAGGCTGGAACAGATTACTGGTGAAGTTTTTCCGGCGGATGTCCTGGATCGTGTTGAGAAGCTCATTGATGCGAGACTGCTGAGCGTCGAGCGAGCTGTGGGCCGACTTGAAAAGGCCGAGGTGATAATTGAGGTCGGCGCGGAGCTGGGCGACCTGCTCTGGCTCGGGGAGCTGGTCTTGCGGCGGCAGAGCCGGCAGCTTTTGAACCTGTTCTTCAACGACATTCTGGGGCGGCTGGAGTTTCTTCCAAAAATCATCGCCATCCGCGCGCAGCTTCAAGAGCTGGTCGCGGTAACCGTTCAAGTCCGAGTAGCTGTGATTAGGCTTGCGAAGGACCTCCTCAAGATGATCCAGCTCTTTCTGCCAGCCTTTGATATGAGCCTGGATGTCGGCGCCGACGCTCTCGTTTGCGCGCTTGGTGATTTCGGCGACGTTGACCTGCGGCGCCGCCGGCTTGGCCGGCTGCGCGGGGGCCGCCGCAGGC
>JBAVVQ010000091.1:0-3843 GCA_049697375.1 Rhodomicrobium sp. | reverse complement strand
GCAGCGCGTAAGCTCTCCGTCAATCCTTACCGCGCGATGGGCAGCTTCGCCTTCTCGCCGGATGGCTCGTGGCTCGCCTTTCAGGAAAGCCGGAGCCCTGCGCAATCCTCTATCGCCATCGCCAATGTCGAAACGGGCGAAATCCGCGCCGTGACCGAGCCTTTGTTCACAGACTGTTCGCCAAGCTTCGATCCGGAGGGGCGCTATCTCTATTTCCTGTCGAACCGCACGCTTAACCCCGTCTACGATCCGGTGCAGCTCCAGCTCTCATTCCAGAAAGCGACGCTTCCCTGTCTTGTGACCTTGAGGAAGGAAACGCCGTCGCCCTTCCTTGAAGCTGCAGCTGACGAAAAAGATAACGGCGCCGCGAAAGATAAGGACTTCAAGATCGAAATCGACTTCGACGGGATCGCCAGCCGCATCCTCGCCTTTCCGGTTCCCGAAGGCCGTTATGGAACCATCGCGGGCCTGAAAAGGAAAGTGATTTGGACTTCGCTTCCGGTAAGGGGCGCGCTGACGGACGAATCGATATTCAATTTGCCCCCACTGGAGGGAGCGCTCGAAGCTTACGATTTCAAGAAGCTTAAGGTCGAGACGCTGGGTTCCGGCATTGCCGGATTCCGTCTGTCCGCAGATCGAAAACACATGCTGATCTTTGCGGGCAAGAAGGTCCGCGTCTTGAAGGCGGGTGAAAAGGTGGAAGAGGAAGGCGGCAAGACCCGCAATGGCGGATTTGTCGACCTTGAGCGGCTGAAGGTGCTGATTGAGCCGGAGGCGGAATGGAAGCAGATGCTTCATGAGGCGTGGCGGCTGCAACGCGATCATTTTTGGCGCGCCGATATGTCCAAGGTCGACTGGAAGGGCGCGCTCCAGCGATATGCGCCGCTCGTCGGACGCGTCAACTGCCGCTCGGAATTCACTGACCTCGTTTTGGAGATGCAAGGCGAGCTTGGCACATCGCATGCCTACGACGTGGGGGGAGATTACCGCGAGCCGCCGCGCTACCCCGTTGGGTTCTTGGGCGCGGATCTCGCCTGGGATGACGCGGCCGGCGGCTATCGCATCGACGGTTTCCTGCGCGGCGATGCCTGGAACGCGAATGAAGCCTGTCCGCTTCGTGCGCCGGGCGCGCAGCTTGAAACCGGGGACCTCATTACTGCGGTGAATGGACAGCGGCTCTCCGCCACAATGCCCCCGCATCAGGCGCTCATGCATCAGGCCGGAGCCGAGGTATACCTGTCGGTGAAGGCTGCTGGCGGCGACCGGCGGGTGCGTGTGCGCACGCTTCGAACGGAAGCGAAGGCGCGTTATCGCGACTGGGTGGAACGCAACCGCGATTATGTTCGCAGGGCGACAGGCGCCCGCGCGGGCTACATTCACATTCCCGAAATGATGGCGCGCGGCTTCGCCGAATTTCACCGCCATTTCCTGCGCGACTACGATTGCGACGGCCTCATTGTGGACGTGCGCTACAATGGCGGGGGCCACGTCTCGCAATTGCTCCTGGAAAAACTATGCCGGCAGCGGCTCGGAGCCAGCTTTACACGCTGGTTCGGGGTCTTTCCGGTTCCGCGGGAGTCACCGGCTGGGCCGCTTGTGGCGTTGACCAGTGAATTTGCAGGATCGGATGGCGACATATTCTCCCACACTTTTAAAATGAAAAAGGGAGGGCCGCTGATCGGGCGCAGAACCTGGGGCGGCGTTATCGGCGTCTCGCCGCGGCACCGTCTGGCGGATGGCGGTATCACCACGCAGCCCGAATTCTCGAACTGGTTTGCCGATGTGGGGTGGAAGGTCGAGAATTATGGGACCGATCCCGACATCGACGTCGATATCGCGCCACACGAATTCCGGCAGGGCAAAGACCCGCAACTCGACCGCGGCATCGCCGAGCTTCTGAAGCTCTTCGAAACACGGCCACCGTTCCGGCCCATGCCCGAAGACGATCCCCGGCAGGTTTGATCTGGGGCCATATGCGGAAGGCTAGAGCGGCTCAACCAAGATGTTGAGAGTTTAAAGATTTTGCCCATAATACGGAAACATTCGCCTCGAGACGGCAATCGGCCGGAGCGGAGGCTATCGGGCCAGGCTGCCACGCCTTGGAGTGGAAAGCTGCCGCCTATGAAGCAATGAATGCGTGGAGTTGAGCTCACGATGACATCCCGCAAGATTTCGCTCCTGCTGGCCGACGTCGACGGCACCTTGGTCACGCATGAGAAAATCCTCACCGAGCGCGCCCGCGAGGCCGTGCATTGCCTGCATCGCGCCGGGATACGCTTTGCCCTTACCAGCGGACGGCCACCCAGGGGCATGGCGATGTTTGTCGAACCGCTTGCGCTCGATACCCCCTTCGCCGGTTTCAATGGGGGGGTGTTTGTTCATCCGGACCTCTCCATTATCGAAGAGCGGTTGCTTGCTCCCGATGTTGCAAAGCAAGCCCTGCATATCATCCTCAAGCACGGCCTTGATATCTGGGTTCACTCCGGCAATGATTGGCTCGTACGCGATCTTTTCGGCCCTCATGTCCAGCGGGAAATTATCGCCGTCCAGTTCCAGCCGAAAGCAGTAAAGGATTTCGGGAGCGCGTTGGAAAGGGCAGCGAAAATAGTCGGCGTGAGCGAGGATTTCGAGAGCGTCAAGGCCTGTGAAGCCGAAATGCAGGCCGCGTTGAATGGACATGCATCCGCGACGCGCTCCCAGGCTCACTTCCTTGATGTGACCCATCCCGAGGCCAACAAGGGCTTTGTCGCAGGCTATTTCTCCCGCCTCCTTGCCATGCCGGAAGAAGAAATCGCAACCATCGGCGATGGGGAAAATGACGTGCTCATGTTCAAGCGATCAGGCTTCAGCATCGCCATGGGTAACGCCAGCGAGGAGGTGAGGCGGCAAGCGAGCGTGGTTACGGACTCGAATGACGACGAAGGCTTTGCCAAAGCGGTTGAGCGCTTCTTGCTTAAGACGGCTGATTAGCTCAGTGGAAGATAGGACGGGTGGAATGTTAACGAAAAGCACGGCGTGGAAGGCTCTTGAAGATCATCAGAAGAAGATGCGCGACGTCAGCCTGCGAGACCTCTTCGCGGATGATCCCGAACGCGCACGGCGCATGACCGCCGAGGCCGCCGGCGTCTTCCTGGACTACTCCAAGAACCGGATCACCGATGAAACGCTGAAGCTGCTTTGTGATCTGGCGGAGCAATCCGGCCTGCGCGCGCGGATCGACGCCATGTTCCGGGGCGAGAAGATCAATGTGACCGAAGGACGGGCCGTTTTGCACGTCGCGCTTCGTGCGCCGAAGAGCAAAACGATTTCGACGGACGGCCAGAACGTCGTGCCCGAAGTGCATGCCGTGCTCGACAAAATGGCCGATTTTTCGCGGCGTGTCCGCGACGGCAGCTGGAAAGGCTACTCGGGAAAGCGCATCAAAAATGTCGTCAATATCGGCATCGGCGGCTCGGATCTTGGGCCGGTCATGGCCTACGAGGCCCTGAAACATTACAGCGACCGCGCTCTGACCTTCCGCTTCGTCTCCAATATCGACAGCACCGACATTGTCGAGGCGACCATCGATCTCGATCCGGCCGAGACACTTTTCATCGTCGCCTCAAAAACATTTACGACGCTCGAGACAATGACGAACGCGCACAGCGCCCGCGACTGGCTGCTGAAGGGATTTGGCGGCGACCTGAAGGCGGTTTCCAGGCATTTCGTTGCGGTCTCGACGAACGCCGCGAAAGTCTCCGAGTTCGGCATCGACACGGCCAATATGTTTGAGTTCTGGGACTGGGTCGGCGGCCGCTACTCCATGGATTCCGCGATCGGTCTTTCGACCATGCTGGCCATCGG
>JBAVVQ010000090.1:0-4434 GCA_049697375.1 Rhodomicrobium sp. | reverse complement strand
GCAAGCCCGATCATCGGCTATGGCGCGGTACGGGCCGAGGATGGGCGCTCGGCGCGGCGGACGGGCCGCACGGTGCAATTCGCGACGGTCGTGTCGCCGGAATTCAAGAAGTGGCTGAAGGTGAAGGCGGCTCAATGCGGCAAAAGCCAAGCCGCGTTGCTCGACGATATGAAGGCCGCTTACATCGAAAAATATGGAGATG
The DNA here is from genome assembly GCA_049697375.1 of Rhodomicrobium sp. GTDB lineage: Bacteria > Pseudomonadota > Alphaproteobacteria > Rhizobiales > Rhodomicrobiaceae > Rhodomicrobium. The sequence continues at coordinate 4,232 of JBAVVQ010000090.1, read as the reverse complement.
AGTAGTCATGTTTCTGTTTAAGCGTAAGCCAAAGCCTGTGGCCGAAGATGTGACAATTGCGGAGGCGGATGCGCCAGCCGGAATTATTGAGGCGGATCCCATCGAACCGGCGGAAGAGCGGGAACCTGTCCGGCGCGTTAAGCAGCAGAACATTAAGGCCTCGGAGGATTGCTGCCTGGCCTTCGACGCGATCGCCAAGGCGCTTGATATGAGCAAGGCGCAGTTGTTCGAGGATATGGTCGCCGAAAGGCTGGACATGCTGCGGCGGCAAGGGACGGACGTGGAGGCGTCGGCGGGCTAGCGAAGGGATGCGTCCATGTCTCATGTTCACGATAGGGCTTATCCCTTGGCTTTGCGTGCGAGCCAGGCAGCGGCTATGCTGGGCGTCAGCGAAAGCCAGCTTCGGCAATGGGTAGTCGAAGGCAAAGTCCATAAGCCTTACCGTCTCCGCAAAAACGTAGTTCTCTTTGACGCGCTGACGTTGTCGAGCGATTGGGATCGCATGAAAGAGGAAGCCGAGGCTATGGTTCCGCCGCTCGCACCTGCGGAAACACAAGAGGAGCATAATCCTTGGGACGATGTGCTTCGTTGATGCGTAAACCGCCGAAGTATGTGCATGGCTATGTCGACTGCCGTGGCAGGCCGCGCTGGTATTTGAGAAGGACGGGTCATAAGCGTGTACCGCTTCCCGGACTGCCCTGGTCGCCGGAGTTCATGGCGGCGTACGAGGCCGCCATGGCGGGCGAAAAAATCGAACGCGGCAAAAGCAAGATCGTTCTGGGGAGCGTAGCCGATCTCATCACGCTGTATTACCAGACGGCGAATTTCCTACAGTTGGCTGATGCGACACGGCAAACGTATCGCGGCATCCTGGAGCGTTTCAGGGCCGAATATGGCGAGCTTCCTGTCGCGCGGCTGGAGGAGCAGCACATTTTGGCGATCCTTGATAAAAAGGCGGCCACGCCTGCGGCGGCTAATCATCTGCGCCGGTTGCTACGAGCGATCATGAAGCTCGCCAAGAGGCGGAAGATGATCAAGGTGAACCCGATGATCGAGGTCGAGCCAATTCGGTACAAGGTCAAAGGGTATAAGGACTGGTCAGATTCCGAAATCGCGTTGTTTGCAGAGCATTATCCGCCAGGGACGCGGGAGCGTCTGGCATTGGAACTCCTGCTGTGTGCAGCACCCCGCCGAAGCGATGTCGTCAAGCTTGGTCCCCAAAATGTGCGCAGTGGGAGGCTTGTATATAAGCAAAAGAAGACAGGAGCGGAAATTGATATCCCGCTTCTTCCGCAATTGGCTGCGGCGATCGAAGCGATACCGTGCATCGAGAAACAAGGGTACTTCGTTCAGACCCAATACGGCGAAGCGTTCACGGACACGGGATTTTACAATTGGTTTACCGACAAAGCGCGAAAAGCCGGAGTTCCCGAAGGCCGCTCGCCTCATGGTTTGAGAAAAGCCTGCTGTAGGCGCTTGGCCGAGGCGGGGTGCTCGCCTCATGAAATCATGTCGATAAGTGGCCACGTGACACTGAGAGAGGTGGAACGTTATACGAAAGCGGCAAACAGAGCGAAGCTTGCCGACAACGCGATTGCAGCGTTACAATCGTCGCGGAAAGGCGAGGCTGGTTCGGCAAAAGGTGACTCGGGATTGGCTAACACCCCTGGTTCCGTTAGCCAATTCGCATTGCAAGCACTTGATTTTGCGGGAAATCCAAAAAAGGGTGGCGGGAGTGACGGGACTCGAACCCGCGGCCTCCGGCGTGACAGGCCGGCGCTCTAACCGACTGAGCTACACCCCCACACTGGGCTGGCTAGCGCAAAACGCATCGCCATCTCCTCTACATAACGCGGGCCGCAGCGGTTCTCAAGCGCTAGTTTTGCCTTGCGAGGCCAAGTGTCCACAAAGAGAGCCGTTAACATGCCTGGCGTCGACGGAAAGCGCTTTCCAGCTTCGTGTTTGAAGAAGCGAAAATCTTCCCGCCAAGACGCGGAAAAGCTTCGCTTGCTTAGAGTGCGTCCGGAAAAGCATGAAGCGGTTTTCCGATAAGACGCACGATAAAACAAAGAGCTGGAGCGCGCCTTTGAGTCCATCAAAAGCGGATGCGCTTTAGTGCTCTTCCCGTTTCCGGGCAACATCCTGAAGCTGACGGCGGGCAGCCTTGAACGCATCCCGTATTGTCACGTAGACATCCTCATGAGCCCCGTCTGCCGCGGGCTCGCGGCTGACCGCAATGTCCGGAGCCTCGGAAACCGCGAGATGAATCTTGATGTGAAAAATATCTCCCTTGTGGTGGCGGTGCTGTGGCCGGGCGACAACGACCCTTGCGCTGACGATTCGCCCGGAAAATTGCTCGAGCTTCTCGACTTCCTCTCTAATGCGAGCTTCGACGGCGTCGGAATGTTGAATGCCATCGAATGCGATTTGTAAGGGAACTTGCATGGTGAAACCTTAAACGGGCGTGGGTCGCTCTACGGCAGGGATGTTCAAACCCGTCCGTAATAGCCGACGAGTTCCGCCGCGCCAATCTCAATCGGTTTCGCAAGCCTCAGAATCTGCACACATCTGGCCCCGGCGGGCGCTTCCAGGCGCTCCTTAAGAGCGCTCAGCCGGAAACGGTAGGCGTGCGGCTTGTTTCCCCTCGGCGGGCAAGGGCCGCCATAGCCGGGATTTCCGAAGTCGTTCACCGCCTGCAAAAATCGGCCGTCCTCTTTTCCGGCCGGGATCTCATCAAGCTGCTTCACATCCGCAGCGATATCGTACGCGGCCCAATGATAGAAGGCGCCCCCCGGCGCATCGGGGTCGTAGCAGACGAGAAGCAGGTTTTTTGACCCGGCGGGAACATCCAACCACTCAAGCGGCGGCGAGACATTGATCCCGTCGCAGGTATACTTCCGCGGGATGACGTGTCCCGTGGCGAACGCACTGCTTTTCAAAGAGAAAGCCATCTCGTTTCTCCAATGTCATGAGCGCGTGGTACTATTGCTGTCATAGGTCGAGCCAATCTCCTTTGATATTCGTCAATTTGGCTGGCGCGACCGGGCGAAAGATAGGTATGGGCTGATGCTTGACCGTAGTTTTGCGCGCGTGACGCCTAAAAGCTTGCTTTTCGCAGGAGGACACCAGCCTGCTCGCCGAGACCTCGGCATATCCAGTCTTACCGTCGAAGACAGCATTGTTCCCGTTCAGGCCGTTGACCTAATCAAAACTCCGTTCTGTACTGTCGTGGAGCTTGCGAGAGCGGACCTCGAACCTCAATCGAATGTACTGCTCGTGGCTCCCTTATCCGGCCACTTCCCCGTCCTCTTGCGCGACCTGATCATCGGTTTGCTCCCCTCCTGCCGCGTCTACGTCACGGACTGGATGAACATCCGGCATGTTCCGGCAGAGCACGGGTCATTCGGCCTCGACACCAACATTGCGTATGTTTTAGACACGATAAAAGCGCTGCCGGCAGGCTTGAACGTGATCGCGCTTTGCCAGAGCGGCGTGCCAGCCCTTGCCGCCACCGCGCTCCTCGCTAGCGATCATAATCCGCGAACGCCAGCGTCCCTCGTTCTGATGGGCGCACCCATCGATCCGCTTGCGAATCCGACCGACGTCGCCATGCTTCTGCGTTCGCGGCCCTTGTCCTGGTTCGAGGAAAGCCTGATCAAATCGGTCGCCAGGAAGTACCCAGGCGGCGGCCGCAGCGTCTATCCCGCCCATCTCCATCTGATTTCGCTTTGGCTCTATCTTACGAGGCGCATGAGCCAAGGCGGAGAGCTTCGGGCCAAGATGTTTTTCGATGATGGCGCCGACCCTCGCCGGTTTCCTTTCTTCGATCTTTTCACCTCGATCATGGATCTGGACGCCCGGTTCCTCCTCGAGAACACCAGGGCCGTGTTTCAGGAATCCTGGTTTCGCGAAGGCGCGTTCCGCTTCCAGGGCGCCCGCGTGGACCCCGCCGCGATCGATAAGACTTCGCTTTTCACCATCGAGGGCGAGCTGGACGATATCGCCGCTCCCGGCCAGACAAGCGCTGCGCACGCCTTATGCCGTTCGCTTGCCGATCGCTTCCGTCATCGTATCGTGGTCCCCGGCTCGGGCCATTTCTCCCTCTTTCATGGGAATGCGTGCCGGCGCCAGGTCATCCCCGCCATCCGGCAGTTTCTGAAAGGCAGCGCACATTGTTGAAGTCCGCCTTTAATTGATCTGTGCACTCTGATAATACACGCCCCAGTTTGACC
>JBAVVQ010000089.1:0-2546 GCA_049697375.1 Rhodomicrobium sp. | reverse complement strand
GTTTGCAACCCAAGCCGTCGGCGAGGTCATACGAGTTGGCTGACGTCGAGCACTTCGCCGCTTTCTGAAATGTCAGACAGCAAGATATCTAAGAATGGATGCTGCCGGTTGAAAGCAAGACCGCGCTGATATTTGAACGTTGCGATGCGCTCGATCGCCGGCAGGTTTCGATTGCCGAGAGCGTTATACTGGGCTCGGAACAGACTTTTCCGGCTTTTAAGGGACCGTCTGGGATCGACCCAATCATCCATAACGCGCCGGCTTATGAACGCTGTCACTTGTTGAGGGCCGTTCCAGCCGTGAAGGAGCAATCCATCGCTGTTGTGGGCGCGGTAACAGTCCTGGCTCGCTCCTCGGTGGTGGCACTTTGGCTGCCGCTTCTGGTGGCGACCTCGGATCGATTCTCGCTCAAGTCGTCGGAGGCGGGGTTGGAGGGCCGATCTTGACAGCCATTATCGCCGTATCCGGAACGCTCTTCGCCGGACGAAAGCCAGCCTCGTCGCCGACAACCTCCACGCTTGGCTTGCCTTCGACAATACCCACTTGGAGGAGGCGGCCACGGACCAGGGGAATCGTCTCGCCGGTCACGGGTTGTGCTACGCCGCCTAAACAGGCTCATGAACGGAGGCGAGCAGGATGCCGTCAACGTCGAAAATTGCCGCCCTCAGGATTGAGCCATAGCGCGGATAGAACTTTTACACATTCGCCGCAAGGCTGAGATGTTGCATGTCTGTGATGATGACTTCACGGCTCGAAGGCAAAGAAATAATCCGCGCGTCCTTCAGGCGGGTAAACTGGCGGCTCACCGTTTCAAAAGTGAGACCAAGAAAATCGGCGATTTCAGCGCGCGTTAACGGCAGCTGGAAGTGCGCACCGTTCCTGTCGGCCTCCCCGGCGCTGATGTTCGGTATACGTGTTGCAATCATGAGCAGGAAGCCGGCGACGCGCTCATAGGAACATTGCCGTCCGAGGAGAAAACTCCAATCCCGACAGCTCTCCAGCTCTCGCAGTGTCATCTCGAAAATTTTGCGTGCCACTCAGGATGCGTTTTCAAATAAGCGTCGAATGAACCTCTGGGGTAGCAGCACAGTTCGCACGGCGTCAGCCGGCTGCCGGATACCGAAGGCGACAAGCCTGCCAAGAAAGCGTTCAAGGCATATCCTATCGGCTTCTTCCATATCGACATCGCCGAGGTGCAGACCGCGCAGGGAAAGCTCTTCCTCTTCGTGGCCATCGACAGGACCAGCAAATTCGCCTTCGCCAAGCTCGCTGAAAAAGCAAATCGCATGACCGCGTCGGCCTTCCTGACAGCCCTCATCGAAGCTGTCCCCTACAAAATCCATACCGTGCTCACCGATAACGGCATTCAGTTCACCTTCCCGCCAAGGTACGCCGATGGCCCAACCGCGCGTTACGCCACCCACATGTTCGATATACGCTGCCGCGAACACGGAATCGAGCACAGGCTCACCAAACCGAACCACCCCTGGACCAACGGCCAGGTCGAGCGCATGAACCGCACCCTGAAAGAAGCAACCGTGCGCCGCTATCATTACGAGACCCACGATCAGCTTCGGGAGCATCTCGACACCTTCCTGGCAGCCTACAACTTCGCCAAGCGCCTCAAAACGCTGCGAGGTCTCACTCCATACGAATACATCTGCAAATGCTGGACAGAAAATCCGGATCAGTTCAGGCTCGATCCTATCCATCACAAGCTGGGACTAAACACTGCTCGCCGACGCAGGCAACCAATTTGACATCTGTCAAAGTCAACATTGTGTGCCGAATGGAATTCTATGCGAGGCAAAAAGTAAGGGGAGGCGGAAATGATGAATAAGACATCTCTTTTTGCGATTGGTGTTGTGCTGACGATGACCCTTGCTGCTGGGGCTGCCGTCATTCTAGGTGGGCACCCGAATCCGGTTTGGGCCGCAAGTGCGGCAATGAGCTTCAAGGACGACGTTTTACCGATCTTCAAAGGCCGGTGCATCGATTGTCACCAACCCGGTGGTGTAGGCTATGAGAAGAGTGGCCTTGATCTAACGACCTATACAGGTGTGATGAAAGGCACCAAGTTCGGTGCCATGGTCACTCCAGGTGATCCTGACACCAGCAATTTGATATGGCTGCTGGACGGGAAGGCTTCGCGTGAACTTCAGATGCCACACGGAAAGAAGAAACTTTCAATCTGCGACCGAGATGCGATCCGCGAATGGATTCGACAGGGAGCCAAAGACAATTAGTGCTGGTCCGAGACTAAGCCTCGTCGCCCTCCTGAAAGAGGGCCAGGGCGGACGTTTGTTCCTGAACGCGGCCTCACGATCCGGACAGGCCGCTTGTTTGCCTGGATGAGACGTCCAAGCAACTCGTTTCCGGAACCTTCTTGTCGGGTCATAAGCGCTCCGAAGTTTAAGCAAGGCTTGACTTATTTTTTCGGCGTCACTCCCGCTTGAAGAACACCACGGCCAGGGGTGGAACATTAAGCAGGATGGAATGAGGTTGCCCCTGCCAAGGCGTTGGTTCGGAGTGCAGGCCGCCGGAAT
>JBAVVQ010000088.1:0-1883 GCA_049697375.1 Rhodomicrobium sp. | reverse complement strand
CTCCGAATCACAGCCGCCTTCCTTGAATCACAAAGGATTCAGACGATTCAAGAACTTTGTGAACGGACACTTATGAGAGGGAAATGATGGCTCCGAAGAATTCGAGGCAGACGGGGCGAGCCTTCATCACATCGTAAGACCCTGCCAGACGGACACGAGCGGGGGCGTTTCGAGTTGTTTTGAAACGCCCCCTGCTTGTTCGGGGCTTCCGCATAGCCTCGATCAGGCCCTCATCAGGGCTCTTGAGACCTCGCCGCCGGGATCAGACGAAGTCGAAGCGGTCTGCGTTCATCACCTTGGTCCACGCCGCGACAAAGTCTTTCACGAACTTCTCCTTCGAGTCCGCGCACCCATAAACTTCCGCCATAGCACGCAGCTGCGAGTGCGAACCGAAGATCAGGTCGACGCGGGCGCCGGTCCACTTAACTTTGTTTGTCTTCCGGTCATGCCCCTCGTATACGCCTTCAGAGTCGGCGGAGGGTTGCCACTCTGTGCCCATGTCGAGCAGGTTGACGAAGAAGTCGTTCGTCAGCGTCTCCGGCCGCTTGGTGAAGACGCCGTGCGGAGAGTTCCCGGCGTTTGCGCCGAGCACGCGCAGGCCACCAACGAGAACCGTCATCTCAGGCGCCGTTAGCGTCAAGAGTTGCGCCTTATCCACCAGCAGTTCCTCAGCCGATAGGCGCTGCTTGCCGCGGAGATAGTTGCGGAACCCATCAGCAGCGGGTTCGAGCGGCGTGAAGGAATGGACGTCGGTTTGCCCTTGCGACGCATCCATGCGCCCCGGCGTGAAGGGCGCTTGCACGTCAACCCCGGCGTCCTTCGCCGCTTTCTCGATCGCAGCGGCGCCGCCGAGCACGATCAGGTCGGCAAGCGAGACCTTCTTGCCGCCGGATTGCGAACCATTGAAATCCTTCTGGATCGCTTCAAGCGTTTCAAGCACCTTCGCCAGTTGAGCCGGCTGATTGACGTCCCAGTCCTTTTGCGGCGCAAGACGAATGCGCGCGCCGTTCGCTCCACCTCGCTTGTCAGAGCCGCGGAATGTCGACGCCGACGCCCATGCCGTCGAGACGAGTTCGGAAACAGACAGGCCTGAGCCAAGAATTTTCGCCTTCAGAGACGCAATGTCCTGCTCCGCGATCAGCGGATGATCCGCAGCGGGGATCGGGTCCTGCCAAACCAGCGTCTCCTTCGGAACGAGCGGGCCAAGATAACGCGCGATCGGGCCCATATCGCGGTGAGTGAGCTTGAACCATGCGCGGGCGAATGCGTCGGCGAACTGATCCGGGTTCTCGTAGAAGCGTCTTGAAATCTTTTCGTAGGCAGGGTCAAACCGCAAGGCGAGGTCCGTGGTCAGCATGGACGGCGTATGACGCTTCGAGGGGTCGTGCGCATCCGGCACCGTACCGGCGCCCGCGCCATGCTTCGGTTTCCACTGGTGCGCGCCGGCCGGGCTCTTCGTCAGTTCCCAGTCGTAGCCGAAAAGGTTCCAGAAGAAATTGTTGCTCCACTTCGTGGGCGTCGTGGTCCAGATGACTTCCAGGCCGCTGGTGATCGTGTCATCCCCTTTGCCTGCGCCAAATCTGTTCTTCCAGCCGAGGCCCTGCTCCTCAATGCTGGCGCCTTCCGGTTCCGGACCTACGAGCAACGCATCGCCAGCGCCGTGCGTCTTACCGAAGGTGTGGCCGCCAGCAATGAGCGCGACGGTTTCTTCATCATTCATCGCCATGCGCGCGAACGTCTCGCGGATGTCCTTGGCCGCTGCGAGGGGATCGGGGTTACCGTTGGGCCCTTCCGGATTCACGTAGATCAGGCCCATCTGCACGGCGCCGAGAGGATTCAGAAGGTCGCGGTCGCCGGAGTAGCGCTCGTCCTCGAGCCACTTG
>JBAVVQ010000087.1:0-2380 GCA_049697375.1 Rhodomicrobium sp. | reverse complement strand
TGAGGCGCGGTAGTGATCGGATATGCCTACACGCCTTTGTTCGGGACGGCGCTTACGCCCCAGGGCTCCGTTGAAGCCTTGGCATTCGTGATCGACAGGTCGAGCCCGAGCTTTGCCGAACTTAGCGGCGCGGAAGTGGCTGCCATCATTGCAACGGGAAGGGGCGAACTCGGGACAAATCTCGAGTACTTCGATAATCTGGCAGAGCACGTTGCGGTGCTTGGAATCAAGGATCACGTGTTCGAAGAGATACGATCTGAGCTACATCGCTCCTAACGTTCCATAGGTTTATATTGCAGCTCCAATAGAACCAGGTCGGCACCTGGCCCTCTTTCCCAAACCGGCATATTTCGAGCTATTCCGCTGCTGAGTGGTTAGCCGACGCATTGAAAACATTCATGAAATTTCCGCCCGTGACCACTTTGAGACATTTGGAGAAACGCATTTATGAGGGAGAGATACTCACCGAATTCGCCTTTAGCTGCGCGTTTCGGCATAGCGAGCGGCAAGCTCGACGATATCCATGTCCGGATCAAGTTGCTTCGTAATGCCATCGAGCAGCGAAAGGGCCCGGCCTACCATCAGCAAATCTGTGGGAAGACCGCCGATGCTCTTCACAAACTGCATTCCGGCGCCGACAGCATCAACGTCTTCCCCAGTTTCACCCGGCTCTTGACCGAGCAACACTCCGGCCAGGTTCAGGAGCGTGGTAATGTCCACCTCGCCCTCGAAGCGAAGTCCAGCGTCACCCAGCGCTTCGTAGACACCGGCGAAATCACCGCGAGCCAGCGCTTGCGCCAATTTATTGAGTGAAGTGACAAGCGAGGGCGCCAAGGAGACGGTGAGCCCGTGGTCGAGCAGCTCCATGCGTGGACCCGGCTGGACAAGCAGATTGCCGGGTTGCGGGTCCGCATGCAGGTTGCCGAGATGAAGCATCTGGTCGGCATAGAGATAATTGAGAAGCCGCGCGACATCGTGCGGGGAGATGCCCGCCCGCTCTAGCGCCTCGCGGTCGGTAATTTTGATGCCCTCGATATACTCCATCACGAGGAGGCGTTTGGTGCTAAGTTCCGGAAAAGAGGCCGGGACAATCACATCCGAACGGTGCGCGAGGGCCGCTCGCAAACTCGCCATCGACTCGGCCTCGCGTCTAAAGTCGAGTTCCAGCGGCAGCGTCTCTTTCAGGTAGTCGAGGATTGGCCGAAGGTCGATCGACGGCGCCAACCGCGCAACCACCTTGACGATCTGCTCCAGGACCGTCAGGTCCGTCGCCACAAGGGTCTCGACATCCGGATACTGCACCTTCACGGCGGCCGCGCGCCCGTCTTTCAACCGCGCCCGGTGTACCTGCGCGATCGATGCCGCGGCGACCGGCTCCCGCTCGATGTCTGCAAAGATGTTCTCCGGACGCTGATGCAATTCGCTGGCGATGGCCGTCTCGATTTCGGCCCAGGAGCGCGGCGGCATCCGGTCCTGAAGAGTAGCCAGCCGGCGGATGTAAGCAGCCGGGAGAATGTCGGGCCGCGTGGAGGCGAACTGACAACCTTTGAGCAACGCTCCACCGAGCGAGGCCGCTGTCTCCAGCACGCGGTTGGCGCTACGCTCGTGCTGCCGGTCCCAGTCCCAAGGCTTCACCAGCGGCGGCAACCATTTCGACCGTTCTCTGAGCGTGGAATAGGCAAGGAGAATATCTGCCGAGACGCAGGCCATAACCAGGGAGCGGGAGAGAGACTGGGCAGCCGGAACCAAACGCGTGGCATGTTCCTGCACCGAGAGCCCGGCCTTCATCCAGAGAAATGCATTGGATCGGGCCAGGTCGCTCAGGCGGGCGAGAAACAGGGCAGGATCGGGCGTACCTGTCTCAGGGGTAAAGACGGCCCAGGTCTCTTCGATGGAGTGCCTCACGGCCTGGTCAAGGACCCGCCTCTCTTGCATCATGCTGTTCTTCTCCATCCACCGTCGCAATTCTCTTTTTCACGAGCCCAGTTCGCTCTTCAACACTTCGTCCCCGGCCGTCATAGGCAACTCAGCGCGAAACTCAATGAGAGGTGGATATTTGTAGCCGGCCATGTGCAAGCCTCGCTCATCTTCCTCTATCGCATTCACAATCCTGCCGCGGCGCGCGAGATTGTACCGCTTCTCCAATCCTTAGGGTTGTCTAGCACCTTATACCGGCCGGTGTTCGGTCCATTTGTAAGGATGACGAACAATGACCCCACCCTTGAAGCAGCGTAGGCGAGTGCCCGTAAGGACGGGCGCCGACCGAAACCTAACGCCTTAGCTGGCGAGTTTTAGAAGGTCGGCGGCGATTTGATCGCATGCCTGATCATCAAGGTCTTGATGCAGTTTAGTCGTCTGAATCAAGCCCAGCTGGTATTTC
>JBAVVQ010000086.1:0-6756 GCA_049697375.1 Rhodomicrobium sp. | reverse complement strand
CGCCCTAGTTGTGTTCCATTGGAAAAAACGCACGCGTAAGTAGAGGTCTGATGGTCATGGCTCCGCCGTCGCGGTTTTTAACTCATTCGTTCAAAAACGCCGTAGCTCGTAGGGCTTGATATTGATTCCATGCTGCTTTTTAGCGGCTCAGGCGCCGGCGAAAGCGCCCGAAGTCATGACGAGGACGCTGTTTTGCTGGTAGCCGCAGATCTTCGGTTGCTCACATTGAAAGTTCGAAACAATGGCTGTGTGGCTTTGCGCAATTGTGCTTGGTTTGTCCGTTCTCTTGGGGGGCGGCACGCATGCGGGATTTCTAGGAGACGTTATTGTCCAGCTTGTTTCGATACCGCTGCTTGCTATGTCTTTGTGGTCCTTCGCTAACGTCAAAGAGTTAAGTGAGCATCAGTGGCGCGCTAGCATTTACTTTAGTTGCGCCGTCATTGCTGTCCTGGTGATTCAACTGTGTCCTCTCCCCTTTGACGTTCCCTCGATTGGCGGGGCCATAATGTCGAGAGCGCCAAGCCTAGGCGCGCTTGGTGAAGGCAGTTCCTGGGGTTCAGTTTCTGTAACTCCCCAGGCGACATGGGCGGGGGCCGCTTCGCTCATTGTTCCGGCGGCGATATTTTTCGCGGGGCTCCAACTTAATCTGCGCCATCGGCTTGCCCTCGCATGGCTGCTTCTTTTCCTGGGCGGCCTCTCTCTGCTTCTCGGGTTCCTGCAAATGGCGCAAGGGCCGGGCAGCGCGCTTCGTTTCTACGATGTGACGAATCCGAAAGAGGCGGTTGGATTGTTCGCCAATCGGAATCATTTCGCTGCTCACCTCTATGTGACGCTAGTTCTTGCGGCTGCCTGGTATGCGACGGCCGTTCGTGAAGCGCTCAAGGTTGGCGCTTTGACGTCGCGTTCCACGTTGTGGTCAACAGCTGCGGCCGTTTTCTTTGTCTCGGTCATGGCCGGGCTCGCCATGGCGCGCTCCAGGGCAGGGGTCTTCCTGGCCATGATCGCCTTGGTTGGCGTCATCGTCATGGTTCTTCGTCGACAAAAGGATCGCGACGATGGTTCTATTCGCAATCGCCTGACAGTGGGCCGCATGTCCATGCTTGCGGTTTTTTTCGGAGTCCTTTTTGCAGCCCAGCTTGGTCTTGGCGGCATACTTTCCCGTTTCGAGGCGGACCCGCTCGAGGAGCTGCGCGTACCGCTTGCCGGGACAACGATTGAGGCTGCGCTTCGGTCGCTGCCATTCGGCGCCGGGCTCGGATCGTTCGTTCCGGTCTATGGCGTTGTTGAGAAGGAGAGCGACATTTTTGCGGGTTTCGCAAACCGAGCCCACAATGATCTCGCCGAGATCCTTCTTGAAACCGGCGTGTTTGGGCTGATCCTTCTTGCGGCCTTCCTCGCGTGGTTTTTTCCCCGGGCGCATAATGTGTGGCTCAGGCGGAAGGCCAGCGGACATGATCCTCAGTTGCTTCTTCAGCGCGCGGCGACACTCATCATATTTCTTCTTCTGACCCATTCGCTGGTTGATTATCCGCTTCGGACCACGGCGCTGAGCTCGATTTTCATGTTCTTCTGCGCGGTCCTCGCGACAAACGCTCCGAACACAGAAGACGAATTTATTCATCGAAGGAGGCAGCGCCCGGTTGCTCCGAAGCCTTCGTCGCGTGTGACCCCGGGTGAGAAGTGGGGGGCGATTTTCACTGGCCCGACGGCTGGCAGAAATCGCTATGACTGTCCTGTAGGTTGAGCCTAGACAACTGGGTTGTGGGTTAATAATGGTTTCAACATGCGGTGGAGAATCGACTCGCATATGTTGCTTTCAGAGTAGCGCTCAAAGATAAGGAAGCGGCTCTAAAGCGGGCATTCTTTGGCTCTGGGTGGGGACTGGAGCTAGAATGAGGCTGTATGTTTTACTGGGGGTCGACGTTGGCCTGATCCTTCTTGCGACAAGTTTGGGATTTGTGCTGCGAGAGAATTTCGAAATTACTCAAGGTCGATTTGAGGCCTTTCTTCCGTATCTTTGCGCGACCTCTGTCATGTCGGTCGTCTTCGTTTCGGCCGCTGGACTGAATAGGTCCATATGGCGTTTTAGCAGCGTCCATGACTACTTGCGTGTTGGTATCGTGGTAACGGCGGTCAGCATTGGCGCAGTTGCCCTATCATTCGCTTATAATCGCCTTGAGGGAATAGCACGATCGCTGCCTTTCCTTCAAATCATTGTAGGCATTATGGTCCTTGTCGCGGCGCGCGTGATCCACAGGTTGCGCCATGCCGCGCGGCAAAGGAGAAGGACATCTGAAGCCCTGCGGCAGGCTGCCGAAAAAGCGCAGCAACTCAATGTCTTGGTTGTTGGGGTCGGCCGGCTAACGGAAGCTTATATCCAAGCTTTGGCTGAACTCGGCATGGGACGGGTCAAAGTCGCTGGGATTGTCGGGAACGCTCATCGCCACGTGGGGAGGTTGGTCGCCAACCATCCAGTTCTGGGACGAGCTGAGGACGTCGAAGGTGTGCTCAATCGCCTTGAGGTTCATGGCGTGACGATCGACCGTATCGTTGTCGCGATGCCATTCGAACGGCTGCCACGCGCAATCGTGGATCCGCTTCTACTTGTCGGGCAAGCTCGCCGGATTCCTCTTCAGTTCTTGACGGAGGCTCTGGATCTTGATGCTGGTAGCCGTGGGATTTCTCCTCCCTCGCCGCCGCAGGCTTCTTTGTCCACAGAGACAGGTTGCGAGGCGTTGCCGGCTCGGCCGCGCCCTTGGTTTTGGAAAGTGAAGAGAGGGTTGGACGCATGCGCAGCGCTAGGTATCCTCGTTCTGTTCTCTCCGATCCTGCTCGTCGTCGCCTTGCTTGTCGCTGTAACCATCGGTTCTCCCGTTGTTTTCTGGCAGCGGAGGCCGGGACGCCGGGGGAGACCTTTTCACCTTTATAAGTTTCGCACTATGGGCGCCTCGCACACGCCTGATGGAAGACGACTGCCAGACACACACAGGATGTCAAAAGCCGGTAAGTTCATGCGCCGTACCCGGCTCGACGAACTGCCGCAACTGATTAATATCCTGCGTGGCGATATGTCATTCGTCGGTCCGCGCCCTTTGTTACCTCAGGATCAGCCGAAGGCCTGTGCGGCTCGTTTGCTGGTAAGGCCTGGACTTACAGGGTGGGCGCAGGTCGTCGGCGGCAGAGATATCTCTCCTGAGGATAAAGCAGCCCTTGATTTCTGGTATGTCCGCAAGGCAGGCCTGCTTCTCGATCTCGGGATCATAGCGCGAACTGTACCAATCATCCTGTTCGGAGAAACGATCTCGGAGTCCCTGATTGAACGAGCTCGCCGCGAGTTGACGGAGTCGGGGATAATGAAAGCTGAAACAAACTACAGAATGGAAAAAGACTTGCGCGCCGCATCAACTGTGCTATAGCACTACAAGTATAAAATTGTACGCAAATCACCTGTATTATATAGTTAAACGTATTGCCTGCGTATTAACGAAGTGTATTTGTAAAAATCTAAGACTAGCTCCGGATGTGATGTTCACCCGAAGTGCGGTAGCATGGTCGAGCTCGTCTTCCAGGTAATCTGGTCGCAGTTGAGCAGTTCTTACGAGGAAACAGTTCCAAGTCGGTGTTCGGGGCCACTTGATGGCCGCGCTTTAATTCAGAGCTCAAACGGTCAATCTCCTAAAGTTCCCAGATATCGAGGGAAAATTCGTGGACGACTCCAGACAATCAACGCTTGCCGTCATCGGCCTCGGCTACGTGGGCCTTCCCCTCGCGGTCGAGTTCGGCAAGGTTCGGCCTACCGTCGGTTTTGATCTTCGTCGCGCGAGAATCGAGGAGTTGAAGGCAGGCCGTGATACGACTTTGGAAGTTGAAGCGTCAGATCTGACGGCCGCGAAGTATCTCTCCTATACGTGCGCGCCCAGTGACCTGAGCGGTTGCGCTATCTTCATCGTCGCTGTGCCTACCCCGATCGATCGAGCGAACAGGCCAGATCTCACGCTGCTCGCCAAAGCCTCCGAGACGGTCGGCTACGTCATCAAAAAGGGCGCGATCGTCATTTACGAATCGACAGTCTATCCTGGCTGCACGAGGGGAGTTTGCGTGCCTATTCTTGAGCGGGTCTCGGGCTTGAAATTTAACGAGGACTTCTTTGTTGGCTACAGTCCAGAGCGGGTCAATCCGGGTGACAGAGGACGGCGGCTTGCGAACATTACAAAGGTGACGAGCGGCTCGACGCCCGCCGCCGCAGATGCTATTGATCGCCTTTATGGTGAGATTATCGCCGCCGGGACCCATAAGGCGGCCTCAATCGAGGTGGCGGAGGCGGCCAAGGTAATCGAAAACACCCAGCGTGATTTGAATATTGCCCTGATGAATGAACTCGCGATCATCTTCCACAAGCTGGGCCTCGACACAAAGGAGGTGCTGGCGGCTGCAAGCACGAAATGGAACTTTCTCAACTTCGTGCCTGGTTTGGTTGGCGGGCACTGCATCGGGATCGACCCGTATTATTTGACGCATCGCGCTCAGGAGGTTGGATACCACCCAGAGGTCATTTTGGCTGGGCGGCGTATTAACGATGGCATGGGCGCCCATATAGCGGATCGTGTGGCCCGTCTCATGATGAAACGCGGCTTTCCAGTTGTAGGAAGCCGCGTGCTGGTCATGGGGCTGACCTTCAAAGAAAACTGCCCCGATCTTCGCAACTCCAAGATTGTTGACGTGATCTCGGCTCTTCAAGAGTGCAACGCCAAGGTCGATGTCTTCGACCCCTGGGCCGATCCCGCAGAGGCCAGCCATGAATATGGCCTGGAGCTTCTCAAGACGTGGCCCAAGCCCGGCGCCTACGAAGCAGTCATTGTCGCTGTAGCACACAATGAATTTATAGAGTTCGGCCCCCAAGCCATTAGGGCGCTCGGTAAGCCGGGGGCGGTGACATTCGACGTCAAAGGGCTTTTCCCGAAAAGCGAGACCGATGGGCGGCTGTAACATGAAGGTTCTTGTAACCGGCGCCGCAGGGTTCATTGGCTTTCACACCGCTAGCCATTTGCTTGCCCGCGGCGATGACGTTGTCGGGCTCGATGTCGTCAATAACTATTACGATCCGGCGCTGAAAGAGGCGCGACTTCGCTCTCTCTGCGATCAGTCCAGCAAAGGGCAGGGAACGTGGACTTTCGCGCGCGGCGATCTGGCTGATGGCGATACGGTAAAGCGCGTGTTTTCTGAGCATCAGTTCAACAGGGTGATCCACCTTGCTGCTCAGGCTGGCGTGCGATACTCGCTGTCCCATCCGGAGTCCTACGTTCAGTCAAATCTCGTTGGGTTCACCAATGTTCTCGAAGCCTGCCGGCGCCATAGCTCGGCCCATCTGACCTACGCCTCGACTTCGAGTGTTTATGGCGCGAATACCCGCATGCCATTTTCAGAGCATCGCGGGACGAATCATCCTTTGCAGTTCTACGCGGCGACGAAGCGGGCCAACGAGCTGATGGCGCACGCCTACAGCCATCTGTTCCGTCTCCCAGCAACTGGTTTGCGCTTTTTTACGGTCTACGGTCCTTGGGGTCGGCCGGACATGGCCCTGTTCCTGTTTACAAAAAACATCCTCGAAGGAAAGCCTATCACGCTTTTCAACCAAGGCCGGCACTCGCGCGATTTCACCTATGTGGACGACATCGTTGAGTGTGTCGTTCGCGTTTCCGATAGCCCGGCCGCGCCCGATCCAAGCTGGAGAGGCGATGCGCCGGATCCGGCCACCTCGAACGCGCCGTTTCGGATCTACAATATCGGCAATAATAAACCCGTCGAGCTTTTGGAATACGCTGCGGCGATTGAAGAAGCAACAGGCCGCAAGAGCATTCGCGAATACTTGCCGATGCAGCCGGGAGACGTGCCGGATACGTGGGCCGATGTTTCCGATTTGGAGCGGGAAATGGGCTACCGCCCGAACACACCGGTGCGAGAAGGCGTCGCCAGGTTTGTGAACTGGTATCGCTCCTATTACGGCGTTTAGCGCCCTCTTGCTTCCCACCATTTGAATCGGCTTTGGAGATCGCACGTGAATCTTGCGGGACAGAAATTTGTTGTCATCGGCGGCGGTGGCTTGATTGGATCGCATACGGCCGAGGCGCTCACGAGAGAAGATGTTGGCGAGGTTCTTATCTATGACAACTTCGTTCGGGGAAGCCGCGATAATCTGCGAGGAGCGCTCAAAGACCCGCGCGTCAAGATTTACGACGTGGGCGGCGACATCTTGCAAAGCGATATCCTTGAAGCCGCACTCGACGGGGCCGATGGCGTGTTCCATTTCGCGGCGCTCTGGCTTCTTCAGTGCCACGAGTTCCCTCGCAGCGCCTTCGACGTCAATGTACGCGGCGCGTTCAATGTCATGGACGCCTGCGTCAAAAAGAACGTCAAGCGCCTGGTCTACTCTTCGTCCGCGTCGGTCTATGGGGATGCGGTCACCGAGCCGATGGATGAGGATCATCCTTTCAATAACAAGAACTTCTATGGCGCGACCAAGATCTGCGGCGAAGCGATGCTGCGCGCTTATCACCACCGCTATGGGCTCGATTATGTGGGCCTGCGCTACATGAATGTGTACGGACCCCGGCAGGACTACCGCGGCGCTTACATCGCGGTGATTATGAAGATGCTGGACGCCATAGACCAAGGCAAAGGGCCCACGGTGCTCGGCGACGGCAGCGAGGCTTTCGATTTCGTCGCCGTGGAGGATTGCGCGGCAGCCAATGTCTGCGC
>JBAVVQ010000085.1:0-4288 GCA_049697375.1 Rhodomicrobium sp. | reverse complement strand
CAACACCGTCGCCCGCCGGGGCGATCGACCCGGAGACTCTGCCGGGGGTCGTGATTGACGACGAGGACGCGCAAAGGGTCGGGTTCACGGCGGTCAGCTCGTCGCTGGCGCCGTTCGTAGGTACGGGCTACCGGCACGACGGGAACGACAGCCGCGGGAAACAAAGCGCGGAATTTCTCCCGGACCTGCCGGCGCCCGGCAGGTATGAGGTGCGGCTGGCGTACACAGCTCACCCGAACCGGGCCACGAACGTGACCGTGTCGGTGACGCACGCAGATGGCGCGGAGGCGATGACCGTCAATCAACGGAAGGCTCCGCCAATCGACAAGCTGTGGGTGTCACTCGGAGCCTTCGGGTTCGCGAAGGGGAAGGCGGGGTCCGTGACGGTGACGAACGCCGGCGCCGACGGGTACGTGGTGATCGACGCGATACAATGGCTACCGATCGAGAAGTGACGGTCTCCGGCCCGCTTGAGAGCAGCGAATGACGCCTCCTTTCGTGAAGCACTTTTCCGGCGCATTCCTTGCCGTTCTGCGAAAAGCCACGCGATTGCACGCATTCAGACTTGTCGTGGCAAGCGGCGCTTTATGCTTGTCTTCCGCTTCGCGAGCAGAACTGCCGGATGGTTTCGTCTACTTGTCTGATATCGATCCCAGTATTATTCAGGACATCCGGTATTATGGCCGCCATAATTTTGTCGGGCGGCGGATCGACGGATACGACGCGCCGGAATGCGTCCTCACAAGAGAAGCCGCACTCGCGCTGTCCAGGGTTCAAACGCTTTTGCGCAAAGAGAATGTGTCCCTGATCGTCTGGGATTGTTATCGGCCCGCGAGGGCGGTGGCCGACTTTATGCGCTGGAGCAAGAATCCCGCCGAGAGGGGTATGAAGGCTGAGTTCTTTCCCAACACGGCGAAGAACTCACTTTTTGCGCGTGGGTATATTTCATCGCGTTCCGCCCATTCCCGGGGAAGCACGGTAGATTTGGGACTGGCGCTGAAGGCCGCTTCTCCGGCTGCGTTCGATCCAGCCGCTCCGCTCGTGGCTTGCACGGCGCCTGAAAAGGAGCGCTTCCAAGACGGCGCCCTCGACATGGGAACCGGTTTCGACTGTTTGGATTCAAGAGCAAAAATCGCCAATACTGCGTTGACGGGTGAAGCGCAAAAGAACCGGATGCGCTTGCGCAGAGCGATGATCGTCGTTGGGTTCAAGCCCTATGACAACGAATGGTGGCATTTTGAACTTGAGAATGAACCGTTTCGCGGGAAATCCTTTGACTTTCCGGTCGAGGCCAAGGGGCGCTGAGTTCGCGAGCGCGCCCAGTGGCGCCGTCCGCCACCGGACGATGCGCAAAAAAAAGCGGCAGCCGAAGGCACCGCTCCTCATCCAGCAGGGACGCCGGTTAATTCAAAGGTCCAAACCCGCCATGGCCCAAAGTGTAGTTCAGGCCGAGACGGAAGGTGTTCACTTCCGATCGATCGCTGAACAGGGATCCGTTGAGAGGGCCTGGGCCAGTTATCGTACCCGTGACGTTCTGGTTGGTCGCATCGAGGTTGATGAACTGGTATTCGGCCTTCATCGACCAGGCCGGGTTGAATTTGTATTCGATACCGCCGCCAACGACGTAGCCTGTTTGCGTCTCGCTCATGTTATACGGGGACGAGCCTGGGCCATACTTGGCTTCCACCTCGCCGTAAGCCAAGCCGCCTGTCGCATAGAAAAGTGTCGAGCCGTAAGCGTAACCTAGCCGTCCGCGAACAGTGCCGAACCAGTTCAGGCTGGCCTGCTGGGTATAGTATCCGTAGTCTACAAAAGTATTGGAATGGGCGTTCCCCGAGATGCCGGAGCCTTGTATGTCGGCCTCAAGGCCAATCACCCAGGGGCTGTAACCGAACAAGCCTTGCCAGTTGTAGCCGATCTGGCCACCGCCAAATCCCCCTGACGGCGATAGTGGTGCGCTGCCTTCCCCGCCCCAGCCATCATTTATGCCGTCATTGGCGGTCCAACCATAGCCTCCATTCACGCCGACATAAAAGCCGGTCCAAATCGGCGCAGCGACGTACAGCGGAGGGGGAGGGCCGTCCTTCAGGCCGCCACGATATGTATCGGCCGCGTTGGCGGAAAGCGCGAGCGTGCTCGTCAACGTCAGGCCAAGAAAACCAGCGAGCCATTTATTCATTGTGTTCGATCCCTCTAATACCAATAGTTCCCCGATGCATTCCTTGACATCCCCCCATCGCCACGAGGACAGCGCCCGTATAAGATGGAAATGCCCCGATCTGTCTCGTGAGCCAAGCGATAAATGCGCGCGACGGCACCGGAGCCACCCACGCCTCTCAACAACGGGTGAGGGGCGTTTTTAATCCGCCGGGATTGTGACGATGGAACGGCGCCGTTTGTCTAGCGCCGCTCCTGCCCGGCTGCGATGCCGGCTAATTCAACGGTCCGAATCCGCCACGGCCCAAAGCATAGTTCAGGCCGAGCCGGAAGGTGTTCAGCTCGGATCGATCGCTGAACGGCGATCCGTTGAGAGGACCAGCGCCGTTCAAGTCACCCGCATCAAGGTCGATGAACTGGTACTCGGCCTTGACCGACCACGCAGGGTTGAATTTGTACTCGACGCCGCCGCCGAACACGTAGCCGGTCTGTGTTTCGGAAAGGGTGGCGGACCCCAATCCGACAACGCCGACTTTGGATTCGACCCCTCCGTAGGCAAAGCCGCCGGTTGCGTAGATCAGGGTTGGACCGATGGCGTAACCGAGCCGCCCCCGAACGGTGCCGAACCAGTTAAGGCTGTTCTGTATAGCGGTTTCCCCGTCACTGGCGCTATCCGAGATGCCTGCGCCTTGTATGTCTGCTTCAATGCCGATCACCCAAGGGCTGTAACCGAACAGACCTTGCCAGTTGTAGCCGATCTGGCCCCCGCCAAACCCGCCTTCAGGCGCTAAAGGTCCATCGTTGGCGGTCCAACCGTAGCCCCCGTTCACGCCTATATAGAAGCCGCTCCAGATTGGCGCAGCGACGTAAACCGGAGGCGGCGGTCCATCCTTTAGGCCGCCACGATAGATATCGGTCGCGTTGGCAGGAAGCGCGAGCGTGCATGTCAACGTCAGGCCAATCAGGCCAGCGTGCCATTTGTTCATTTTGTTAGTTCCCTCAATGCCAGAGTTTGACCCGGTGCATTCCTCTCACACCTCCTTCATCGCCGCGGGGACAAGCCCCGCACCAACCTGGGAATGCCTGGGATTTCTCTGCGTGAGCCAGCGGCTGATGCGCTTTACTATGCGCCGGATACGCCCACGCCTCTCGATAACGGGCGATGAGCATTTTTAATCCGTCGAGACTATAACGAAGCGGCGGCGCTCCCGATAGTTAGATCGGCCACAATTTAGCCGAAGCAACTGCATAGAAGGGCAAGAACGTCATGAGTTCTGTTTGATTCTATCCTTTCATCGTTATCGCGAGGATGCTTCAGGCCGCAGGGGCCGCTATGAATGCCCAGCTAAGATTAGTGAATTCTTGCCTTGCGAAATTCGTATACTTTGTTCTTATTGCCTTTTTCTTTGCCGGGATGTTCGCGATCCAGCCTCCGCCGCGCATTGATGGTCGGGGCATCGCTCGAGTTCCGTTTACCGGCGACCCTCGAGCGTTCGCCTTGCAGTGGAGGTCCCGACCGATTGGGCGAGCGGCGCGCGCGCTCAAGGTCAGGTTATCCTTATCTTGAGAAAGGAGCGCCCGAAAAGCGCTCTGCGACATTATTCGCCGCGGGCTCTTCGTTCGGTCCACGCATAAATCAGGCCCGCAACGACCATCGTTGGCGCCATGACGAGCATTGCGACGACAAAGGCGAAATAGACTTGAATGATGCCTGGATCGAGGTAGATTGGGTCCGCAGCTAACATGGTGGATTCCTTCTACGCGGGTTTTGAAAGGGAGCCGAAGCGGATGGCTCCAGCTCTTACTCTTAACGCTACGCAACCAACGCTTACTGGACGCCACGCAACAAACAACAACCAGACGCATCAATGCTTTACTATGTAATACAACCGGCGCTTGACTGCCGGACGAGGTTCAGCTTCCCTCATACGTAAGCCAAACGATTATTTGTCCGTCAGGGTTCCGGGCCTCGTCTTTTTTTTATCCCGGTAGCAGAAACCGATGGCTGTCGTCGGCGCTCACAATTGAGGCCAAAGCGACGTGCTGAGATGAGAGCTTGCAAATTTCACGCGGTCATTTTCCAGCCATGCCTCGCCGCTCGCCACGAGTTTTAGAGCCAGCGGGTAAAGCC
>JBAVVQ010000084.1:0-4726 GCA_049697375.1 Rhodomicrobium sp. | reverse complement strand
GAAAGCCCTTCAAGGTCGCGGTCACCGCCGTCATGCGAAAGCTCATCGTCATCCTGAGCGCAATGATCAGAAACGACCAGCCTTGGAAACACGCTCAAACCGCTTGAACCTAAACACGGTAGATCGTTACAAATGCCAGCGCTTTTTGCGATCCCGGACGCGTAACCGCCCTTCCGGGATGACGAGACTGCGAACTTTCAACCGGATTCCGTAATCAACAGCTCACGCGCCCCTCGAACAGGGTTTACCGGGCGCGCCAACGGCGCCGCCGTCATCTGGGAAAGGCGGACCCTTAAATCAGCCGCCCGGTTTGGGGCGCTTGCTCAGCGCATTCTTTGTCGCCGGGGCCGTCCTTGGAATTCGGGAGCGCTGCGTTTGACCGCGGGCGCCGGCGGCTCCGCAACCGCGGCGACCACCGGCTCTGAAGGCTGGATGTCACAGCGCGCTTTCTTAAGATCGCTCAAAGCTTGCGCGCGGAAACTTTCCCCCTGGATGGGAGCGCGGATCACGATGAATCCTGTGTCGCTTGGGGCGATGACGATAGTCTGGTCGTCGCCTTCCTCCGTCTTTTCCGTCGCCGTTTCCTCGGCGAGCCGGTCGCGGCGGATGAGGAGCAGGCGCGCCTCCGACCTCTTGGCGTCAGCGCCGGTGACGAGATAGAAATTCTCTCCTGACGGGGTCGACACGGCAAGGGACCACGGCCCATCGCTCAGCGGCGACCTGACAATGACATTACGCTCCGAGATGTCGAAAAGACAGTAGGCGCTGATCACATCCGGCGCCGTGAACGGCAGCCCAACTCCGCTTTTCTCATCCGAGACGACAAGCGTGTTCGGCGTCATCGTGGCGGACAATCGAGACCAGGCATCGCGTTCCGCAAGCGCCGGAATGCCGAGCACACAGAGAATGTGGACGATGCCGCCCGCGACCAACCCGCCAATGACCCAAGGCGAGGCTCCCATCACGAGCACTCCACGAGCGTGATGGCGGGCAGAATATCGTCGCCGGATTTGAGGAGGCCATCCGGCGAGAGCGGCCTCAAGATTTCGAGGCGTAGAACGACGCGAGTTCCGTGTTCGGCTGGGAGCCAGTTTCCAGGCTGCACCTCAGGCGACAGACGCACCAGGAAAGACCCGTCCGGCGCGGTCGAGATGTTGGCGCTGGTGAAGCTGGACCGCCCGGTCTTGTTTGGCATCACTTGTCCATCGGTCCTGAACGCGGCGATGCTCCACCACAGAGCCGGGACCGAGTAGCCGCGCATCTCGTAGGTGCAGTCGCCGGACAGCCGCGCGCCGGCGTTGTCTCGCGTCGCCGTAAAGGTCATATCGCTCGTCGCCGTGATAGGAAGCGTTCCCTCGCGCGCAATGTGGGCGACCGTATAAGGGTCCGCATCGGCCGTGCCCTGCCGGAACCAGTACGCCCACGGCCCGAAGCGAACCGTGCTCGCAAAGAAACCGTGGCTGACCGTCCGCCAGGCGGTCCCAAGGCCCAAAGCCAGGGCAATCGCCACGAACAGCAAGAATCGCGTCAGGAACGGCATTGATCTCTCTAACCTACACCTTCGTCATTCAATGTCTTGTGCGCCACGAGTCGAGACGCGCTTTCCAAAGGCCGTTATTGCGTTCTTACGGGCGGTTTGTCCAGGCTTGCGCCTTTCTCCGGACCCGAGGAGGCATCGAGCTTCGGCGCTTCCTTCAAAAGCTTTGACAGCGAGGTCAGCATCTTGCGCGTCTTGCCGGGCATGTGCCTGGCCGCGTCCTGGGCGCCGCCACCCATAAAGCTCGGGTCGTCGCGCCTGATCTCGGACAGGCGCAGGCGCTCCTCGACCTGCCTTGGATGCAGCGGAAGCCCTGGAATTTGCGGGATGTCCATACTGGAGTGGGCGGCCATCATGTATTCATGCCAGGCGGGCGCCGACATGTGACCGCCCGTCGTGCCGCTCGCCATTTCGCTGAAATCGTCGTTTCCGAACCAGACGCCCGTGACATACTGCCCCGTAAATCCCATGAACCACACGTCGCGCGGGCCGGAACTCGTTCCGGTCTTCCCCGCCACGGTGGTAAAGTCGAGCTTGGCCGCCATTCCGGTCCCTTCGCTGACGACCTTTTCAAGCATGGTGTTCAGCGTCTCGATGCTTTCGCGCTTAAAGATCTGCGCCGGCGGCGCCTCGTCGCGTTCGCGGGAGTAGACAACCTCGTCGCGCGCGTTCCTGAGTTCCAGGATCGCGTAAGGCTTGACGGCCTTTCCGCCATTGGCGAAAACGGCGTACCCAGCCGTATGATCGATCGGAGCAACCCCGGTGTCGCCAAGCGCCATCGAACAGGTCTTGCGAACGGTTGTCAGCCCGATCTTGTGGGCCGTTTCAAGAACCTTGTCGCGTCCGACGTCCAGGGACAGCTTCACCGCAATCGTGTTGACGGATCTTTTCAGCGCGTCGTAGAGCGTCATGGACCCTCCGCTGATCCCTCCTCCGTAATTATGAGGTGACCAGTTTCCGCAGGTCGGAGCGACGTCTTGCATGACCTTCGTCGGTTTGATGCCGTTTTCGATGGCGGTGAGGTAGACATAGGGCTTGAACGATGACCCGGGCTGCCGCTCGCCGTGCGTCGCCCGATTGAACTGGCTGTCGCCGTAATCGCGGCCGCCCACGATGACACGAACGGCGCCGTCGGTATCCATCGAAACGAGCGCCGCCTGGCTCGCTCGCGCGCTGCGTCCTTCCCTTTCGAAGGTCGTCTCGATGGCCTGCTCGGCCAGCTTCTGGAGCGGCACGTCGACGGTGGTGCGCGCGGTGAGGACGAACTCGCCCTTGCCTTTCATGAGCCGCTGCACTTCCTCGAAGGCCCAATCCAGGAAGTAATTCGGGACGTAGACCTCCTGACGGTCGACGATCTTCGCCGGATTGAACCGGGCGCTATGCACCTGCCCTTCGGTCATGAACCCGGCCTCGACGAGATTGGAGAGAACCTGATTCGTGCGCGCGCGGGATTCGGCCGGGTTCGAATGCGGCGCAAATTTCGTGGGCGCCTTGAACAGGCCGGCCAGCACCGCGGCTTCGGCCAGATTGATGTCCCGCACGGATTTACCGAAATAGAATTGCGAAGCCGCCTCGACCCCGAACGTGCCGCCGCCAAGATAGGCGCGGTCGAGATAGAGTTTCAGGATCTCCTTTTTTGTCAGGTGGGACTCGAGCCAGAGGGCAAGATAGACCTCGCGAATTTTGCGCTGGATCGAGCGTTCCGACGAAAGGAAAAGATTCTTGGCAAGCTGCTGGGTCAGCGAGCTGCCGCCCTGGACGACCTGTTCCGCGCGCGCGTTTTGAATGAGCGCGCGGAACGTACCGAAGATATCGATGCCGAAATGTTCGAAGAAGCGGCGGTCCTCCGTCGCCATCGTCGCCTTAATGAGGTTATCGGGGACCTCCTCAAGCGGAACAGCATCCGAGAACTGGATGCCGCGCTTTCCAACCTCATTCCCATAGCGATCGAGGAACGTGACGCTGAATTCGCTCCCCGTGCGCCAATTTGGGTTCTTGGTGAGTTCGATGGCGGGAAATTCGAACATCAGCACCACGGCTGCGCCAGCCGTGCCAAGCGTCAGCACATCAGACAAAATCTCGGTCGCAAACCGCCTGAATCCGGTCACGCGGAAGCGGTCGAAGAAATTGTTGTAGTTTGCCCACCAGTCTTTAAATCTGGCGTACAAGCCGTAGAGGGTGGAGTCGATCCACGAGTCGAGCGCAAGCCAATTGACGATGTAACGGTTGCGCCGGTTCGGTTTGAAAATCCAGTCCCGCACCTTTGTTCGCCGCTCAAATTGTTTCTTAACCGCCGGTACTATGCCAAGAAACGAGTCTGCAAAACAACAAAAACGGCCTCGCGGCGCTGCTCCTCCCAAAGATATGTCCGGCCGGGGGCACCGAAATTCGCCGTTCTGGCAGAAGAAGCCCCTCCATGAAATGTCGGCGGAGGAGTGGGAATCGCTTTGCGACGGCTGCGGGCAGTGCTGCCTGATCAAGCTCGAGGATGAGGACACCGGCGATATCGCCGTCACCCGGCTCGCCTGCAAGCTGCTCGACCTCGGATCGTGCCAATGCTCGGACTATGGCAACCGGCAAGACCATGTTCCAGATTGCGTTAAGCTTACGCCCAGCGCTATCGGCCGTCTCGCGTGGCTTCCCGAGACCTGCGCCTATCGCCTCCTCGACGAGGGTAAAGACCTTCGGTGGTGGCATCCGCTGATCTCGGGAACGCAAGAGACGGTTTTCGAGGCCGGCGTGTCGATTCGCGGATCGGCGATCAGCGAAAAGAAAATTCCGGAAGATCGCTTCCCGGCGCACATCGTCGGATGGATCGAGAAAAAAAGAAGCTGACTTGACAGAGCCGCCTCAAGCCTGGCGAGGTGCCGCCCGATGATCCGTGCTGGCGTCTCCTGAAATGATTGCATCCTTCCTTATTGAAGGCTAACAGCTTGGCTCTGGAACCGGGCAACCTCGGCGTCGGCGGTCCGCTGGACGGCCGGAAAAAAGAATTGTAAAGAGTCGGCTTCATGGTTAAACGAGTTTTTATTAAAAAGGAGGTATATGCCGGGGGCGTTTTTGCTCTTCTTTTTGAGGACAGTGCCCCGGATCAGAGAACAAATACGCACACAATCTGGCAGATTGATTCCAGCCTGCGTGGGACCATGGCATGACGACGATAAGACGCGCCAGCGAACTGATCTTAGC
>JBAVVQ010000083.1:0-4034 GCA_049697375.1 Rhodomicrobium sp. | reverse complement strand
GAAGGACGCGGTGTGGTTCCGGCGCGGTCTCTTGCTCATCGTCTCTCCTGATTCGCGGGCGCCAGCGTGCCCGTTGTCAGGCAGAAATTCCACTTACCGCGCCGTCCGAAATTGTGGAGCCACATCTTTCGCCATGCCCGTATCGGGGTTGCGGGCGAAAATCGTCATGGAGCATTTGTTGTCGCCGGGCCGCTGGTTCGGATTCCAGGTTCCGGGGTTCGCGGTGCCGTAATAGATGAGATTCAGCTGGGGATCGTAGGAATACCACCCCCAGGTAGAGCCGCCACCCATCTTCCACTGATCGCCTTCCCAGGCGTGGAGGCTGGAATTCTCACCAATTGGCTTCCCCAACTCAGTTGTTTTCTGCGGATCGACGAGCAGCTCTTTGTCCGGGCCGGTTGAATAGGCGCGCCATGCGAGCTTGCCGGTCTCGATGTCATAGGCTGTGAGATGGCCCCGGATGCCGAACTCGGCGCCAGATATGCCAAGCAGCACCTTGTCCTTGACGACGACAGGCGCAGACGTTCCGGTCTCGCCCTTGGCCGGATCGCCGTTCTTCACCGACCAAACGACATTGCCTGTCTTGGCGTCGAGCGCGACAAGCGTGGTGTCGGCCTGATGGAGAAAAATCTTGCCGTCACCATAAGCAACGCCCCGGTTGACGGTGTCGCAGCACATCACGGGGATGACGGACGGGTCCTGCTTCGGCTCATACTTCCAAAGGATTTTGCCGTCATCCTTCAGGTCCAGGGCGAAAACTGTATTTGGAAAGGGCGCATGGATATACATGATATCGCCGATCACCAGCGGGCGCCTTCATGGCCGCGGAGAACGCCCGTTGAGAAGGTCCAAGCGACTTGCAGCTTCCCGACATTATCAGCCGTTATCTGCTTCAGTTTGGAGAAGCGTTGGTTCGAATAGTCTCCGGTCTGCATCACCCACTGTTTCGGGTCTTGCTGCATTTTCAGGAGTTCCTGATTTGCGGAGGCAGGCGCCGCGACGCCCGCGAGCAGAGCGGAAACCGATGCGGTAAGAAACATCCTTTGCATTTTGTCATCCCTGGCGCTTTTTTGAGTATACGCCGTGGGCCGCTCTCTCAATCCCGCGACCGTGCTCGAAAAGTTCAGTTGATCGCGGAAAGGCCAGGGATTGCGCCCTAAATCGCATGCGATCAGACTGCTTTTTGTATGCATCCAGCAAATACCGGTATCCATCTGTCAACCAGTCCCTGACGCTTTCGTCCGCATTCCCTCTTCTGAAAGATCTTCGGCGAAATCGCCTTGCCGGCGGGTTAACGGAAGCTCCAGCCCGCTCCAACCCTTGATAATCGCGGGAAAAATACCGGACGAGACGCATCGCCGCCGCCCGCGCCGCGGCTATTTTGGCCGCGCACACGCGTTAATTTATTGATGCGAAGCATATTTAACGGACTTTTGCTCGTCCCAGTAAATGAAATAATTCCGACATTAAATTAAATTTAATTGGCATTTCGTTAACGATAAAAAATATAAGCTTTTCAATGATATAGAACAACCTGCCTGCGCCTGGACGCCAAGCCGCGAAGCGCTCATTGCGTGCCTCATATACCGATTTTTAAGGAAATCACTGGACGGAAATAAATCCGGGGCGCCCCTGTTAACCAACATCGGATTAAGGGAATGGGCGGCGAACGAACTGTTAAACCCCGAGGCGCGCGGCGAGCGCCGTCCCGCGCGCAACTCGACGCGTTCCTGCAGCGCGGTCGAATGAGTGTGGGACCCAACGCGGCGGGGGAGATGGAAGCGCCGCGTTGGGCGGGGGGTAAAAGGGCGATCACTCACGCTCGCCTGTAAGGCCGAGCAGCAACTGGAAGAGGTTGATAAGATTCAGGTAGAGAGACAGGGCGCCGAACACGGCAAGCTTGGACTGCATTTCCGTGCCGTGACCTTCGGCGTATTGCTGCTTGATATTTTGCGTGTCGTAAGCGGTCAGCCCAGTGAACACCATCACCCCTATAACTGAGATGGCGAACTGAAGCGCACTGGACTGGATGAACAAGTTCGCAAGCATCGCTATGATGACGCCGATCAGGCCCATGAACAGGAACGAGCCCATGCTCGAGAGATCGCGGCGCGTCGTGTATCCGTAGAGGCTTGTCGCTCCGAACATGGCGGCTGCAATGAAAAAGGTCCTGGCGATGCTCGTTCCCGTGAAGACGAGAAACACCGAGGCGAGAGAAAGGCCCATCAAGGCGCAGAACGCCCAAAACAGCATCTGGGAGGTAGCCGCCGACAGGGTTTCAATTTTCCAGGACAGGACGAGAATGAAAGCGAGCGGCGCCAGCATCACCACCCATTTCAGCGGCGTTCCGAAGATCGGCTGATAGATCGCCGGCGTGGAAGCCACGAGCATCGCGACAAGGCCGGTCAAGACCAGTCCGCCGCCCATATAGTTATAGACGCGGAGCATATGCCTGCGTAAGCCTTCGTCCACAGACGCTTCGGAAGGCTGCGCGGCCCGGTTCCGCAAGACGGTGTTGTCACTCATCAGTTTATCTTTCCTTGCAAGCAGTTCATGCGCCAAGCTCAAAGGCGGCCTTCTTCAAGGCCGCTTCGGAAGCGGAGCCGGTGAGAGCGAAAGCAAGATCCTTCTTTTGCCAATAGACCGTCGTTCCTTTGGGTCCGCCTATCGTCGTTAGAGGGATCGCATCGGCGTCGGCCCGGAGCCTCGCAGCAAACAGCCATACTTTCCCGAGTTCACCGGCTTCCAGCGTAAGCTCGACGCTTTCCCCTGAACTGGACGGGAAAATCTCTGTATCGATCACCCGCCAATCCTGTGGGAGACGCGGCAAAGAGATCCCTGTCGCGGCCATGATCTCCTTGGGATCGTAAGATTCCGCGCCACGTTGCGAGACCATATGAGAGCGTATGAGCGCAGCCTCATGCGACCGCACCGCATCCTCGATAAAGGCTTGACGCGCATTGGCGTCATCCAACCGGAAGACGCCGACATGCGAGTGCGCAAACCACCCGGCGCCCACGAGAAGGGCGCAGGCCGCAGGCGAGCGCAGGCGCAGCCCCACGCGCCGCCACCCGAAAGCGCGCCCTAGCCGCCTTGCAGCGTGGATCGCCGCCGGAGTGGGACGCTCGTCACGGGCGCGAAATGCGGGACGCAGCAAGTGCTGTGAATGCATATCCGCCATTATCCGCGCCGCGAGCGGCGGGTTCTGGGCCAGATATTCCTCAACCTCCACGCAGCGGGGCGCCTCAAGCTGGGAATCGATGTAGGCGTGCAGTTCCGCCTCGGTGATCGGATCACTCATTCTGCCCTCCGACAACTTTCAGTCTCGGATGCCCGTATTTACGGGCCGCGGATAAATCAGCCTCGACCGGGCTCGCATCCCCGCCTTCCTCGAACAATCGCAGGGCAGCCCGTGCGCGCGCCAGGCGCGACATCAAGGTGCCGATGGGGATTCCAAGGGCGTCAGCCGCTTCCTTATAGGCCATGCCCTCGATGGCCACGAGGTGAAGCACCGCCCGCTGCTCGTCCGGCAGCCTCAGGAAGGCTTGCTTGACCTGCTGCAGCCGGATCGCATTGTCTTGGCTGGCTGGAAAATGGGGCTGCGAAAGTTCGGCTGTTTCGGAGACGCGCCTTTGTTCGGCCTTGAGCCGCCGCTGACTATCGACAAACGTGTTATGCAGGATCGAAAGAATCCACGTGCGGAGATTGCCGCCCAAGCGAAAGGTCGAGCGCTTTTCATAGGCGCGCACTAGGGCATCGTGGACGAGATCTTCGGCGGCGCATTCGTCACGCGTAAGGGCTCGCGCGTATCGCCGCATCGACGCGAGGTTGGCGAGAACGTCATAGGCATCAGGCTTCGAGATCCACACACTCATGCGCCATATACGCCGTGACCTTGCCGGTTAACCCGAAGTTCCTGCGGCTGAACTGACTTTTCCCTTGCCGCTTCAATTGGTTGCGCTTGAAACGGGTAGCGCGGCGGTGTCTACGCCGCGATGGTCGCAGCAAGATCGAGGGCTTGCCGCTGCTTTGGG
>JBAVVQ010000082.1:0-3685 GCA_049697375.1 Rhodomicrobium sp. | reverse complement strand
CTTCTAGCCTCCGCGCTCGACATTCAGCTCGGCGCGCCGACCTTCGCCGCAGGCGCCGCAACCGCCGCCCTTGTGCTGATCGAGAAGAGGGAAGCGCCATGGCGGCTCATGCGCGGCATCTCCTGGGGCGTCCTTCCGCTTGTAGCCGGTCTTTTCGTTCTGGTTCAGGGGCTGAACAGCACAGGCGTCGTTGCTCAGCTTACCGAACTGCTGAAATGGGGCGTTTCGCAATCGGCGACGGCCACCGCCTGGATCTCAGGCGCCGGTCTCGCCTTTGGCGCCAATCTCACGAACAACCTGCCGGCGGCCCTGATCGCGGAATCTGCCGTGACGCCCGCGTATCCGCCATCCATGGTTAGGGGCGCGCTCCTGATCGGCGTCGATCTCGGGCCGAACCTGTCGGTGACGGGCTCGCTTGCAACCATTCTCTGGCTGATTGCGCTGAAGCGGGAGGGCGAAACCTGTTCGGCTGTTCAGTTTCTGAAAATTGGCGCGGCCGCGATGCCGCCCGCGCTTTTGCTCGCGCTCGGCGCCCTCATTCTCACAAGCGGGTTTTAGCGGTGGCTGAAGCTTCAGGGTTGGAATCCCTTTTCGGGCCTCGCCGGCAGGGGTTCCAGCCGGTCATAGCCCATCAAGCGGTAAAAGAGCGCGGAGATTGCCCAGGTCGCGACGAAAACGCCGATAATGAGATAGCCGAAGATGCCGAAATTGTCGTTGATGGCTCCGATTGCTTCCCAAAGGCTTCCCTTAAGTTCAAGCTTGTCACCGATCAGATTCAGCGTTTCGAGCCCGCCGACGATCAGCGCCACCAGCACCGAAACGAAGGTCATGGTCATGTTGTAATAAAGCTTGCGGACCTGTTTCACGAAGGCCCAGCCATAGGCCTTCAGCATGAGAATGCTGTCGGTGGTATCGACAAGGGACATACCGGCGGTGAACAGAGCCGGAAACACCAGGATCGACCACAGCGGCATTCCCTGCGAAGCGCCCGCCGCCGATAGACCGAGAAGCCCGATCTCGGTCGCCGTGTCGAAGCCGAGCCCGAACAGCAGCCCCAAGGGGTACATGTGCCAGCTTCGGCTGATGGCGCGAAACAAGGGCCGGAACAGGCGGACGATGAAGCCGCCCCCGCTTAAAAGCATATCCAGGTCCTCCTCGGCATAGGCCCCGCCGGCCTTGACATGCCGGAAGGTCTTGTAGACCGCGGCCAGGACAAAGATATTCATGATCGCGATGGCGAGCAGGAAAGACGCGGACACCACCGTGCCTGCGACACCGCCAATGGCTTTGAAAGCCTCGATCTTGTCCTTGAACGCCGCCGTTGCGAGAGCAATCGCAATGGTCCCGAGCCACACGACCGTCGAATGCCCGAGCGAAAAGAAAAACCCGGCTGCCGCCGGCCGCTTGCCTTCCTGCATAAGTTTTCGGGTGACGTTGTCGATGGCCGCGATGTGGTCCGCATCCACGGCGTGGCGGAGCCCGAACGTGTAAGCCAGAAAGGCGGTCCCCAGTTGCAGCGGATAATCCCGGAAAGCAATCAGAGCCCAAGCCCACGCTGCGATGTTGGCTGTGGCAAGGATGGCAAAGAGGACGGCTATTCTTCCGGCTGCGCCTTCCGGGCTATCGCTGACCAGACGAAATGCGAAGGCGCCTCGGCGTCCTTTAGAATGCATCCTGGTCTTTACCCCATGCTTGAGGCAACAGACACCAACCCTGCCACCATCCCGTCAGGGTAAGATCATTTTTGGTAAAAAGCATACAGAATTGGTTCGGGCAGGATCTGCTCCCGGCCCCCGGGCACAGATCGGCTGAACCAGAGCGGTTTCTTTCTTGACACGTCTGCTTTCGCCTACGATCATTGACGGTACTGTCGTGAGCAGCGGAAACCGGTTCAAAGCCGGCACGGTCGCGCCACTGTGATCGCTCTGTAAAACGGGCGAGAGTCAGACCCCTCTTACGACTGAGCAATTCCGTATTGGACGCGAAATCTAAGGAGTTTTCCGCTATGACCACACTTACGCATCCGGGTATCCAGCCTGTTGCGATCCCTGTCCGCGAGATTCTGCCCTGGGCGATCTTCGCTGGCCTGCTGCTCATGCTTGGCATCTATTTTGTCGGCGTCGAGGAAGGCGCTACAGCCGTGTTCAACGGCATGTACGTGCATGAATTCGTGCACGATGCGCGTCATCTTCTCGGCTTCCCTTGCCACTGAGCCGCAAGGCTTTTCCGAAATCTTGCTGGCATGAGCGTCAGGACCGGAGGCGGGTCCTGGCGTAAGCTTGTTCGTCCATTGACAGGAAAA
Organism: Rhodomicrobium sp.; assembly: GCA_049697375.1. Classification (GTDB taxonomy): domain Bacteria; phylum Pseudomonadota; class Alphaproteobacteria; order Rhizobiales; family Rhodomicrobiaceae; genus Rhodomicrobium. Next base: position 1,383 of record JBAVVQ010000082.1, on the reverse strand, counting down.
TACGATGACTGGAAAATTGCTGGTGTGCGGAATGCTGGCCGGCCTGGTGGCCGCGCTGCTTTCTTTCGGCTTCCTTAAAGTTGCGGGAGAACCCTCTGTCGAGAGAGCCATCGCGTTTGAAAAGGCGATGGACGAAGTCAAGGCGAAAGCAAAGGCGGATGAGGCCGCAGCTAAGGGCTTGCCAGCGCCGGTCGACGAGCAAGAACCCGAACTCGTCAGCCGTCCCGTCCAGGCTGGCATCGGCCTGCTCACCGGCGTTGTTGTCTACGGCACAGCAGTGGGTGGTCTCTTCGCGCTGGTTTTTGCGCTAGCCTATGGCCGCATCGGCGATCTTTCGACTCGCGCGACTGCTGCGCTGCTTGCGCTTCTGGGATTCGTGAGCGTCTATCTGGCGCCCGTGCTCAAATATCCGGCGAATCCGCCTTCGGTGGGGCTGCCGGACACGATCGGCATGCGTACGAGCTTGTATTTCTCCATGCTCCTGATCTCACTCGGGGCCATGATCGCAGCCGGCTTACTGCGCGGCTCGCTTAACAAGCGGCTCGGCGAGTGGAACGCAACGCTCATTGCCGCCGGCGCTTATATTGTTGTCGTGGTCGGCGTTGCGCTGGCGCTTCCCGACGTCAATGAAGTGCCCGAAGGTTTCCCGGCGTCTCTGTTGTGGGACTTCCGCATTGCTTCGCTCGGCGCGCAGGCAATCACCTGGGCGACTCTTGGCCTGCTTTTTGGTGTCCTCGCCGAGCGCGTGATTGGCGAAGAAAGGCCCGCATTCCGTCAAGCCCTCGCTTAAACGAGGCGCCGAAGATCGAGGCTCGCGAGCATGACCATGCGTCTTCATTTGCTGTGCGTGGCCTCGACTCCGTCGATCCGTTCGGCATCCTTTCCGTCGAATGATCCGCTCGATGCGCAAGGGCGGAAGGCGCTCGAAGCCTTCGCCGGTAGCCTGCCCCCGTTCGATAAAACCTGGACCAGCCCGGATGTCAGCGCGGTACAAACGTCCGAAATCCTCGGCCTTCGCTCGGAGACTGACCCGACGCTGCGCGATTGCGATTTTGGCCGGTGGTCGGGACGTTCGCTTGCGGACGTGCAGACAACGGAGCCCGATGCCCTCGCGACATGGCTCGGAGACCCCACGAGCGCGCCGCATGGCGGCGAATCCTTCGCCGGCGTAGACAAACGCGTCCAAGCCTGGATGGATGGTCTGCTCTCCGCATCCGGCTCGACGCTCGCCATAACGCATCCGACCGTTATCCGAGCGGCCATCGTCAGCGCCCTTGGCGCAGGTCCGCGCGCGTTGCGCCACATTGACATCGCGCCCTTGTCCCGCGCCAAACTTTCAAGCGATGGCAGGCGCTGGACCTTGTCCGCGCTCATCCCCCCGAA
>JBAVVQ010000081.1:0-1655 GCA_049697375.1 Rhodomicrobium sp. | reverse complement strand
AGGCAGGGCCGGATCGTCGAACTTCAGCGAGATGTAGTCTCTCCCTGCATCCGAGGTCTTTTCCCAGCCGGCGCCCACTTCGCTTCCGGCGGAGTAGAGCCGGTATTGAGGAGCGCCGTCTCCGCTGGGGTCAATCGAGACGATCTCCACTTCGGTGTTGACGGTCAGGGTGCGCACGCGCCCTTTGTAGCCGTGTTCCGTCTTGGAGAAGGCGCCGATTTTAGCCATGTGAAGTCTCCTGTCATTAATCGGGCTTTGATGATCGCAGCCTCGATAGCGATTTTTCTGGCCGGGATGATCGCCCTGCAGCCCGCCGGTACGGCGAAGGCCCGCAGCGCAGCGGAGGATGACAAGAAACCTGTTTTTTGCTTCGCGATGCAAAGGGCTCCGCAGGGGCCCGGCGGAAAAAACTGGGCCACGTCATTGCGGAAAGCGATCAAGGCGCCAGCCGGGCTTGGCCCAGATTCGCTTCATCGAGGTCGCGCGTCATCGCCCCGATGCAGGAGGCTATGGCCATTCGGACGCCTGCCCGGAGCACGAACAGCGCAAAGCTTCGCGTGCTTGACGAGCAACACCGAGGTGGGGATCGTGGATATGAGGCCAGGATGAAGGCGCTCCACCGGCAGCTTTAGAAAGGAAGCGAGTTTGGCGCCGCCGCTGTCCTCGAATGCAGGGACTACCTCCAGCCCTCCGCTCGACGATCCTTTCCGGCCGCCGGTCTCGCTGATTCCGCTGACGAAGGCGACTTCTTGCTGGACTGGCGCTCCCGCGGAGCTGCGATCCGCAGCCTTGCTTTTCCGAGCGAGGCGTTTGGCTTGCTCGCCGCCTTTGGGCCGCGTCTTCTACGACCCTCGTGCGCCTCGCGCAATCGACTACGCGAGCCGCGCCTGATGCCGGAGCATGAAAAAGCCGGGCGTCTCGCGGTGTCCGGCGTTTTCCTGCCTGCATTACAGCGCGGCGAGAAGCAACCCAGTGCCGGCGCCGCGCAAAGAGCGCTCACCAGCCTGCGGGAGATAGGTCGCGATACTCGCGAAGATGTATGAGAACTTGTCAACGGCGCGCGCCAAAGAGATCGCCGAAAAGCTCCGATATCGGTCGGTAACAGAAGGAACGGACGATCCCCAACCACGATCACCGCGAGATAGCCGAAAGCGGCGAAGGGGGACACACGCATCGCAAGAGCGGCCGCGTATACGGCGAAGGTGCGGCCGCGGCCGAATTGTCGGACGGCGAAAAGTTGAAATAAACGCCGGTGGCGTCGGCCCGAGGATTGCCGGCGGCCGGCACGTCGGTGGAGCGGCCATCGGGCGCTGAACAGAGCCGGTGGCCTGGACTGGAATGCCGCCGAGCAGACTGCAAACGATCCGAAAGATGCATAGCCTTCACGGTCACGCAGCCCGTGGGTTGTCCTCAAGGCGTCGCCGGAAATCGCCGCGGCGCCTGTGCTGGAGGACCCATTCCGCATAGTTCATGGCCGCCTGGACGTTGCTGCGGCGGCCGATCTCCGCGCCGTTGATCGTGATTGTGGCGACGCGATGGGCGGCGAGCCCCGGGATGGCGACTTCTACCTCGAAGGCTGCGTCCGGTTCTTCAGGATCGTAGTAGCGGCCGAGCTTGTACCCGTCCTTGCGCAATCCGAACCAAGTAACTCTACA
>JBAVVQ010000080.1:0-3482 GCA_049697375.1 Rhodomicrobium sp. | reverse complement strand
GGTCAGGATCGGGATGTAGCCACCGAGAAGAATACTAAAAAAGAGATCTCCGAGCCTAGCGGGCGCAATGTGGTGCGGGGGTTCGACCAAAACGTAGTTGGACTCTCCAATCGGAAGCAGGCGGCCTTGCTTCAGTCCTGCGACGAAGTCGGGTACGATGTGGTTGTCGGCTCCCGAAACAAGCCTCAGCGGAATCGCAGCATCATCGAGCCGTCGCTGAAGCTCCGCAACAGCGGCCTTTATCTGCGGACCTGAATTCTGGTAGAGGCCGGGCAAAATGTGCGGCGTGCAAGCCACGCATTCCACGCCCTGGTCCACGTAGGCCTGGGCCATAACGAGACTGGTCTCGTAATCCGGAGCGCCATCATCAATGCCGGGTAACAAATGGCTGTGCAGATCATACATTTGGCAACAATCCAAAACGCACATATCGAAGCTCAAATCTCATATTTGACCCTTATCACGCCGCTTGCTGAACACGCAAACAACGCTTACAAACCTAACACAACAACCACTTATAGTTGTGCCAAATCAGCAACAACCACAACTTAAAGGGGAAACTAGTTATGATGCCGCTTGTTCGACTCAGTCGGCTTGGTTAAGAGCCAAGAACACGGTTCGATTGAACAATGGGGGTATTGCAATGAAAAGTAGAAGAATGGTGCGCACATATGTGTCGGCGGCCGTTATGGCGGCGCTCTTAGCTACAAACGCAGCAGCTGTGACGCTGTCAAATGTTGAAGGCGCAGTTTCGGTCAACCGGGGCGACGGTTTCCAAGCGGCCTCGATTGGAACGACTTTATCGTCTGGCGACCGGGTACGTGCAAACGCCAGTGGTTCAGCCAATATCGTTTATGAGAACGGTTGCTCCACACGGGTTGGACCTTCTCAGGTTGCGGTCGTGTTGGCAACACCGCCAGCTTGTCAAGGAGCAAGCTTGAAGGATGGTGGGGTGGGATACGCGCCTGCCGGTTTCGGCACCGATACGCTTCTTGTCGGCGGACTTATTGTCGGAGCGGGAGTAGGCATTGCTGTTGCAGCATCAAACGACAACAGCAGCACAACGCATCATCAGGTTAGTCCATAATCTTCCATAGGTATCTGGGGCGGCGCCGCATGCTCTTTTGCTTGTGCACCGCCCTGTAAATACTGATCAGGCCGACGCTGAAAATGTGGCTGAGGGAATTCTCTCAAGCCAAGCAAAGCGTTGTTGCCTCGCCGGTTTGCCTAGCTTGAGAGTGATCTAATCGAGAAGCAGTAAGGCGCGATCACCATCCCTTACCGCTATTACCCTATCCAACTACTTTTGCCTGATGAGGCCTTATTATCGTCAGTAATTCTTGAGTCGATTGGGTCGTAATTGCAATCCAACTCGAAACCGCGATGGCCAGATTACAGGCACGCACCACCCCAAAATATAACTTCAGTTTACAATCTCTGATTATCATTATTGGTTTATCGCAACTGAATATTTTTGTCAATATTCCGCACGGCTTCTGCGCGGGACTGTTAATTTCCTGGGGACAGGTCCCTCACTCGTAAAAAATGGATCTAAACACCAGCGTGTGACAGAAGCCGTTCAACCATCGGCCTGTAGCCGCTTCCAAAGAGCCGCACATGCACGAGAGCGGGCCAAAGCTGATAGATGATCAGGCGTTCCTTCCAGCCTGGTTTCAGCGCGCCGTAGGCGTTGTAAAATGCAGGCGAGGGGCCATCGAAAAGGTTCAGCATCGCGATGTCGACCTCACCGTGGCCATAGTAGCAGGCGGGGTCGATAAGCGCGGTAACCTCCTTGCCAGCGGCGAGGATATTCCCGCCCCACAGGTCCCCATGTAACAAGGATGGCGTAGTCAGTTCCGGCAGCCGGTTCGGGAGGTCTGCAGCGAGAACCTCGATGCGGCGGCCAAGTGCTGATGCAACATGAGAGCAATTCGGCAGCAGCCTGCGTTCGGCCCAGAAGACCGGCCAGCTTTTCATCCAGCCGTTTTCAATGGCGACGGCGCCGAAGGCGTAATCGTCCGCCCAGCCGCACGCGTTCCCTTCTGCTGCGTGAAGCTTCGCTAGCGCTTTCCCGAGGCTTGCCCACGCGTTAGAGAGTCCGCCATTCGCGCTTATCGCCTCCATGACAAGGATGCCGCCTTCGGCCGCGAAAACTTTAGGGGCCGGTGCGCCACTTGCGGCTATCGCACGCAGCATTGCAGCCTCTACGGGTGAAGCGCCTCCGCCCTTAACGATTGCCTCCCGCCCATCATTGAGGATGATAAGAAGGATTTGGGACAAACAGCCGCCGTGAAGCGCTTTTGCGGTGCACAATGTGCCGCCGAGCAAAGCCGCAGCAGCTTCGGCGAGCGCCTTCATCCCTGGGCGATGCGCTGCACAAGCGCCTTGGCGCCTTGGGTCACATCTGCCCAAGTGACGTCAAAACCATCTTCCTCGCCGTAATAGGGGTCGGCGACGGGCTGACCCTCCCGGCCTTCGACGTGGTCGAGGAGGAGGCTTAGCTCCGCGGTTGCATCGGCGGGCCGCATCGCTTTGAGCACCGCGAGATTTTTGCGATCCATCGCCACGATATGGCTGAATCGCCGGAAATCTTCCAATGTCACCAGCCGGGCGCGGTAGCCGCTGATGTCGACCCCATTCCGCTTTGCAACAGCCTGAGCGCGCCGGTCCGGAGATTCGCCGATATGCCAGTCGCCTATACCGGCGGAATCGGCTTCCGCTTCTAGGCCGATGCCTTTCAGTTCTCGCCGGAACGCCGCCTCGGCAAGAGGCGACCGGCAAATGTTACCGAGACACACGAATAGAACCTTTTCCGCCATCACTTCCGCCCAACGAGCCGCACCATCTTTGCGTGCTTCCGCACCATCGTACACTTGTATGTATTCTATGGGCAGGAAGCAAACAAGTTGGCGTATTGCGTCAAATCCGCCTTTGACGTGAGAGTGCAGCCATATTCGCCGCGGCGCTGTGCGTAACTAAGACTTGCAGCGGCGCAAAAACTGCCGCATTCTCCGCTCGCAAACTTTGCGTCGGCGTCGTTCGTTCGCCCGCTGGGTTTGGGGAATAGTTTAATGGTAGAACAGCGGACTCTGACTCCGTTAGTCTTGGTTCGAATCCAGGTTCCCCAGCCAGAAAAAAATCCCATAAAACCAATAGCTTAGGCCGCCTTTTGGCGGCTTATTTCGCTAAAAACGTGTTGCAAGCTGTTGCAAGGCAATACCGTTTAATATCAGCGCCTTACCGTTCATTGCCATTTGTTCCATGCAACACGCTTGCAACACGGGCCGGTTTCTTTGTTTATCAAATGTTCTGCAGCCTATGCTGCGATCCTGCGTAGAGCGAAGCCACAGCCGAACTTCACGGCATCACAATTCCTGGGGCATAGAATAAGGGAGGCTCAAGCCGACTTTTCCTGGCTTCCTTATTGTCTAGCTTTAGGTTGCAACGACCATGCGAATGCCGTTGCAAAATCATCACAGAAA
>JBAVVQ010000079.1:0-1768 GCA_049697375.1 Rhodomicrobium sp. | reverse complement strand
CCATCGATCTTTACGAAGCGGGCGGCGCTGCCGCGCTCAAACCGGAAGAACGCGGCAGGAAAAGCGGCGAGGGTCGAAAACTCTCTGCCCGCCGAGGAGCACATGACAATGATTGGAAGATCCCCCGATCGCGTTCGCGCCTACTTTAAAGACCCGAGGGTCAAGTATGCCGCATAGAGACTTCAAAGGCCGGATCAATAAGCAAACACTCCTGGCTTCGCCAACGAACAGATTCTGTTGGCAGCCGTTGTCAAAGGGTGCGCGTGACAACGATGACAACCGAAATGGAAGGGGTTGGAAGGGAGCCCGCGGACTTCCGGTCCCTTCTCTGACAACGTGACAACGTGCGTCACGGCGTACCGGATATCGTGCAATCAACCCGTGACATATTGGCCGCCGTTTGCGGCTATCGTTGCACCGGTGATGAACCCAGCGTCATCACTCGCGAGGAAGGCGACGCATTTGGCAATCTCTTCCGCCTTGCCGAGGCGACCGACCGGAATCTGCGCAATGATACTTTCGAGGACCTTCTCCGGGACAGCCATCACCATTTCCGTGTCAATGTAGCCGGGAGCGACGCAGTTGACGGTTATGCCTTTGCGGGCGTTTTCCTGTGCCAGCGCCTTTGTGTAGCCGATCACCCCCGCCTTCGCCGCAGAGTAATTGCTCTGTCCTATCTGGCCTTTCTGGCCATTCATGGATGAAATGTTGATAATCCGGCCGAAGCCGCGGTCGCGCATTCCATTGATGATGGGCTGCACCATGTTGAACACGCTGTCGAGGTCGACCCGGATCACCTCTTTCCATTGTTGGGGCGTCATCCGGTGAAGCATCGCATCGCGGGTGATCCCGGCGTTGTTCACGATAATGGAGATCGGGCCGAACTGCGTCTCGACCTGCTTCAATCCGGCAGCGCAAGCGTCATAGTCGCCCACGTCCCATTTGAAAATCGGGATGCCTGTTTCAGCCTGAAACTTATGGGCAGCTTCGTCATTGCCGCCATAAATGGCGACAACGCTATATCCTCTATTCTTAAGTTCAATCGAGATCGCGTGACCGATCCCGCGCGTGCCGCCTGTTACAACCGCGACCTTGGACATGTTTCCTCCAAAAAAACTCTCTTCTCTTCTTTACAACAATGCCACTGGTTTCAAATGGCATCGCCTTCAAACGTACACTCCGGCTAGAGCCGTAGGTTTATAGATGTAAAAAGAAGCCGCCCTAAAGGTGCGGCTTTGAGTGGTCCCATGGACGGGGACATAAGCAAAAACAACCGTAAGCCTGACCTGTTCCATGCAATAGACCGCACCTTCGAAGTGCTCGCGCGCTAGCGTTTCCCACACCACCCCGCCACCCGCCATGCCCCTACCGGGCCGCCCCCTTCCGCCCGAACCCCGAGCCTTCTTCCCTGCCAAGGCCGGAACGAAACAGACGATTTTGAAAGCGAGACCAGAGCCGTCGGGCCCGAACGGAATTATTGAGCGTAAGCCAATCAAGGTGGCGCACCTCGGCCCTCATCCTGATCAAGAAGGCTTCGCCATCACTTCCGGTGCGGCGTTTTATTCAGAAAGATGAACGAGGCCGCTTACCCTTCAGCAGCCGCCTCCGCCTCGAGGTCGCGATCGAGATCGCCATCTAAAATCATAACGCGCGATACCCCAACCAGCGGACGTGGCCGACGATGCTTCCTGCGTCGGTGGTAGCGTATCGATTGAGGTCCGCTTCTGTGATGTGACGGGTTTCGGATGCCGGCCCATCACGACGCTAT
>JBAVVQ010000078.1:0-9307 GCA_049697375.1 Rhodomicrobium sp. | reverse complement strand
ACGTCATGCTTTTGGGACGCCCAGTCGACGCCCGCAAACCAACTTTGGATTTCGTCCATTGATTTTCCCCCGCCTTTCGAGCCTCCGCGACATCTGCCGGTCCCTGTACTGGCGCTCAACGGCGCATTCTTCCCACTGGGCATCCTATCGCGGCCACCCACCGAGGCACATGTCCCATGCAGGCGCTCTCCGGAAATCCGGGGCGCAGGGTCGAAACGGTTGCTCCCGGCGGGCGGCTCGGCTCGGGAAGGCTATGCTGATTTGCTTGCGCTGGCTGTGCTCCGTTCCGCTACGCTTCACTTCACACAGCCAGCGCAGCAGCCTCCAAAACCGCTCGAAAACAGTACAGGGTCGTCGTAACGCGAGCGGCAATCATAGCCCGACAGCGTGCTCATGCGCACGATGGTTGCGTGCAGATAAGCCTTCGCCTTTGGCTGGACGATCTTATCAAACCAGCGCTTTGGCGCTTGCGCCATCTTGCAGGAGGTCGTCGGCGCGGGATTGAAGGCAAGCTGGGGCGCGTGCTCGCTCTCGAACCCGTTCAGCCTAACCGGCGAAGGCAGGCCGCATGCGCCTTCCCTGATCGGCGCGAGAGGCTCGAAGATGCCGCGCAAGCCCGAAAGCCGCTTGTCGCAATCCTTTCTTCCAGCTTCCACCTCCGAGACCGTCCACGTTTGGGGAGGCGGAGGCGGTCCCATCGGCCCGGGCGGCTTGGAGGCCTCGTTCGGCTTTTCAGGCTCGGAGCCCCTTGGAGAGGGCATCGGCGGCTGTACCGGCCTCTCCGATTTCCCCGCATCAGTATCGCTCTTTTGCGGCTCCTCCGGCTTCGCTCTCTCAGCATCGCGAAGGCGGCGGTGTCTGCGAAGACGATGGCGGACTTCAATGCCGAAGAGTGAGGCGCCTGCCGCAAGCCGTGAAAATGCAGAAACCCCGACGTGAGCATTCGAAGGAAGAATCGAAAAAGAGACAGCAAGCGCCGGGATGCACGCAAATACCACTGCCCTGAGGGCCAGTTCAGGCCATCTCATAGCCTTCCTCGACGATCGTGTCTCCCTCGCGCGGCAGCGGACGAATGCGCCCCTCCAGATGTTTGAGCGCCTCGGGGCACGGACCGCCATAAGCCCAATCCAACAGCTCCACAGTGTGCAGCACCGGCACAGGCGCCGCCGACAACTGGTTGAGGCAGCCGATACTCCCGGTTGCGACACAGTCGGGCTTCACGCTGTTTATGGCTTGCAGCTTGCGCTCCTGAAGCTCCTTGGCGAGTTCGGGTTGGAGAATGTTATAGGTTCCCGCCGAGCCGCAGCAAATGTGCCCATCCGGGATTTCAAGAAGGGTGAAGCCCGCATTGTGCAGGAGTTGGCGCGGCTCGTCTATGATCCTCTGGCCATGCTGCAAGGAGCACGCCGAATGATACGCGACGCGAATGTCGCTCCATCCAACGGGCGCGTCGAGCCTTTGCTGAGCCGCGAATTCACTGATGTCCTTTGCCAGCGACGAGACATACTTCGCCTTCTCGGAGTAGGCCGGGTCTCCCGCGAAGAGATGAGCGTAGTCCTTCACGGCCGCGCCGCAACCGGACGTACTGATGATGATCGCATCGAGCGGGCCGCCCTTCTCGCGTTCCGCATACCAGACGTCGATGTTCTGCTTCGCGAAGGCTTTGGCGCTCGCCTCTTTTCCCATCTGCAAGGTCAGCGCTCCGCAGCAGCCCTCGCCTTCCGAAAGCGTGACGTCATAGCCGAGACGGTTGAGAAACCGGATGGAAGCGTCGTTCAGCCCGGGGCGCAGAACCCTCTGAACGCAGCCGCTCAAGAGAACGACGCGGCCCCGCCTCGGCCTTTCGGTTTTCACCGTTTGCGGAGAGGTGTAGATCCCGATCTTGAGCGGGCTTTTCGGCGCGAGTTCGAGGACCGTCTTGAAAAGCTTCGATCGTGAGCGGCCGAGAAATCTCCGAAATGGCCGAGCCGCCGCCAGGGCAAGAAGCGCCAACCGGAATCGCTTTGGATAAGGCAGAATATTGCGCAACAATTTCCGCCGCGACTCGTCGTTCGGCGCACGCATGCTCGATTTCTCGATCAGCTGGCGCGCATAATCGGACAGATGCCTATAATCGACGCCGCTTGGGCATGCCGTCATGCAGGAGTAGCAGGACAGGCAGCGATCGAGATGCGGGCGGACCTTCTTGGGCGCCGCCTTTCCCTCAAGCATCGCCTTGATGAGATAGATGCGGCCCCTTGGGCTGTCGCGTTCGTCGCCGAGCAGAAGATATGTCGGGCAGGCAGCGATGCAGAAGCCGCAATGGACGCAGCGCCTCAAGATATCGTCGGCTTCCTTCAGGCGAGAATCGCGCAGCTGTTCGAGAGTGAAGTGCGTTTCCATGACTTTCAGACCCCCGCATACATGCGTCCGGGATTGAGGACGCCCGCCGGATCAAAAGCTTTCTTGATCGCCTGCACCAGCTTCATTTTGGTGAGCGGCAGCGGGTGAAACACTTCGATGCTGGAGCGGACCGAGCGTGGCGCGCGCATGAGCATCGAATCGGCCTCGAACTCCGCGAGCACACGGCGCAGTTCCGTCACGCTTGCCTCCGACGATGGGGGCGTTTCAAGCCAGAGAAGTCCGCCGGACCACTCATAAGCCGCGCTGAAGTCGAAAAAGGCGGAGAGAGCGCGCACGATCCGCGCAGCCTTCGACGGCGCGACCGTAATCCGCCATAGGGGGCGCCCAAAGTTCGCGGACAGAAAGACGAGCGAGCGAATATCGGCCCAGAAATTGCGCGATCTCTGGTGATCGAGTTCGTAGGTATGCCCGAAAGGAGACAGCTGCCGCCGGAGCTTTTCCATTCGATAGCCGACGCTTTCAGGAGCGCCTTCCACCCGCAGCGCCGTCACCGCCGCGTTCGCGGACGCGATTTCAGCGTCGTTCAGCCTGCCAGCAAAAGAACCGTGCAAGTGAATCGTGCCCGAAACCTCATACGGAGTTCCCATGGCTTCACTCATGACGCCGACGCCGGCCTCGTCGGAGAGGCCGAAAAATACGAGCGTCCGGGCTTCACGCGCCTTGGGCAGCACTTTGAAGGTGAGTTCGGTCAGCACGGCGAGCGTGCCCCAGGAGCCGCACAAACCTTTGACCAGATCGACGCCCGTTACGTTTTTCTTGACGCGACCGCCAGCCTTTATGGACACGCCCTCGCCGTTCACAGCCCGGACGCCGAGCAGATAATCGCGGGCGGCCCCTCGCAGAATGCGCCTCGGGCCGGAAATGTTCAGGGCGGCGACAGAACCGAGGCTCGCAGCCATTGGGTCTGGTCCATAAAGGCGGCTGAAGTCCGCGGGTTCGAACGGAAGCTCCTGGTTTTTTCTTGCAAGCGCAGCTTCAACCTCATGAAGCGGCGTCCCGGCCTTGGCGGAAATCACAAGCTCGCCGGGTTCGTAAAACGTGATGCCGGACAGCTTTGCCGTGGACACAACCGCAGCCGGGTTGACGGGACGGCCGGCCTCGCGCTTCGAGCGGAAACCGCAAACCTCAAGCGGATAATTGCCAGCCTTCGCGGCTCCGACGAAGCTTGAAAGCTCCGCCTCGTCGCTTGGCATATAGATGTCAGCCATGATTTGTCCCGGCCTCCGCCTTGAAGCGCGTTTGAAGCTCGAGCGGAAACACCTTGCCGAAGTTCAAAAGCCATTGCGGATCGAAGGCTGACTTCACGCGCATCTGCTGAAGCAGGTCCGCTTCCGAATATTGATAGCGCATCAGCTCCCGCTTCTCGATTCCAACGCCATTCTCCCCCGTCAGGCAACCGCCCGCATCCACGCAGAGTTTGAGAATGTCCGCCCCGCATTTCTCGACCGCCGCTTTTTCGCGCTCATCGTTGGCATTGTAAAGGATCAGCGAGTGCAAATTCCCATCTCCTGCATGGAAGATGTTCGCCACCTTGAGCTTGTACTTGTTCCCGGCTTCCTGAACCTGTTTGAGCACTTGCGCCAGCTTGCCGAGCGGAATGACGCCGTCCACGCAGTAATAGTCCGAAACGCGCCCAAAAGCGCCGATCGCAGACTTGCGGCCCTTCCAGATCGCGATAGCCTCCTCTTCGCTCTGGCTCACGCGCAGCATCATTGGATCGAATCGGCTCGCGATCTCAGTAATTTGGCTAATCTGATCCTCGATTTCTCTTTCAGCGCCCTCCACTTCGACGATCAGCATCGCGTCCGCGTCCATCGGATATCCAGCCTTCGCGAAATTCTCGCAAACATGGATGGCCGGCTTGTCCATGAATTCGATCGCTACAGGGATGAGTCCATCAGCGATGATAGCGGCGACGCAAGCGCTTGCTGATTCGGCGGACGGAAAGCCGATGAGCATCGGGCGGCCGCCTTCCGCTTGCCGCAGGATGCGCACCGTCACCTCCGTCACGATCCCGAACTGCCCCTCCGAACCAATGGCGAGCCCGAGCAGGTCGTAGCATTGCGGGTCGAGATAATCGCCACCGAGTTCAGCGACCTCGCCATTCATCAAAACCATCTTAACTTTCAAGACGTTGTTCGCCGTCACCCCATATTTGAGGCAACGCGCTCCGCCTGCATTCATGGCGATATTTCCGCCGATCGTACATGCGAGCTGGCTCGATGGATCGGGGGCATAAAAGAAACGGGCATGCGCCACGGCATTCGAAATGCCGAGATTGGTAATGCCGGCCTCGACGGTCGCTGTGCGATCGAGAAAGTCCATATCGAGAACCCGGTTCATGCGCGACAGGCCGATGACGACTGCATCGCTACTAGGCAATGCTCCGCCGCAGAGAGAGGTCCCCGCTCCTCGGGCAACGATTCTTACATTATTTTCACTGCAAAACTTAAGAACGCGGCTTACTTCCGCCGTCGTTCTTGGCAATACAACGGCAAGCGGAACAGAACGATAGGCTGTAAGAGCATCGGTCTCGAAAGCGCGAAGGCTGGCTTCATCGCATATGACGGCGTTCGATCGAAGCGCGCGGGAGAGACCGCTCAGGATTTGTTCGCGGCGGCCAAGAATTGAGGCGTCGGCGTTGGGCAGTTGGATCGACGACATAGGCATATCCTCTCTTTGGACGGCGCTACCTACTAGATGTTGTGGGGGGATAGGATGGATTATATAGATACAGGAACATTATCTTTTGTTATGCAATGATGGAAGTTCTTGACATGGGAACAAGGTCGGTCCTTATAGCAGGTTTGCGTATCTAGCGCCTTGGATTGCATACAATTTTCGCATGGTTAGGAGGGGCTTGTGACTTCGATTGCAGATCTGGAGATTTTTGCAAGGGTGGTCACTGCGGGCAGCATGTCCGCTGCTGGGCGCGAATTGGACCTTTCTCCGGCCGTTGTCAGCAAGCGAATCAGTCACCTTGAAACAAGGCTCGGCACAAGGCTGTTTCATCGGACCACGCGCCAGCTTCAGCTCACCGAGACAGGCCGCGGCTTTTATGAGCGGGTGGTTCAAATCCTGGCGACAGTGCAGGAGGCCGAGGCCTTCGTTTCGTCTGGCCATGAGCGCGCCGGCGGCTCGCTCAAAATCACGGCTCCGACGGGTTTCAGCCGTATGCATATTGCTCCCTATCTTGGGAAGTTCCTGAAACAATACCCCGACCTCAGCATCGAGATCATCGCGACGGATAATATCCTCGACATCGTCCGCGAGGGAATAGATGTCGCAATCCGCCTTTCGGAATTAGACGACTCAAGCATGGTCGCAAAAAGACTGGCGCCATGCCGGCGTCTTTTTTGCGCGACTCCGGAGTATCTCAAGGAGCACGGAACGCCGAGAACGCTCGCCGATCTCTCCAAGCACAAAATCATCGTCGAGAACAACACCACCTGGCGCCTTCAGGGGCCTGAGGGCATAACCTCGCTGAGGCTTTCGGGAGAGATCAAAACGAACAGCAGCGAGATCGTCCATCAGGCGCTTTTGGCGAGCTGCGGAATAGCTCTACGCGCGACCTGGCAGGTCCGTGACGAGCTTCTGTCCCAAAAGCTGGTGCACATTCTCCCGCAATATAGAGAGGCTCCCGGCGTCGCGGTCTACGCCATTTACCCGGACAAGCAGTATATCCCCGCGAGGCTTCGCGTGTTCGTTGATTTCCTTGCAGGCATCTATGGCCCTGCTCCATATTGGGACGAAGGTCTGGATTTAGACCGTGCGCCGCGATTGGCTCCAAAAAAAACCCTCCTGAAAGCTGAGGAAGCAGAAGCGGTTTAGCAATCGGCCATAAACCTTTGCGCGAGCCTGTTGGCTCCTGAGGGATAGCAGCCATGGAAGGTCATCGCGTTCAGGTTGCTCTCTTCGTCACCTGTCTCATCGATGTTTTTCGGCCATCGGCAGGCTTCGCCGCCGTAAAGCTGCTTGAAGAGGCAGGATGCAGTGTGGCTGTGCCGCATTCTCAAACCTGCTGCGGACAGCCCGCTTACAATTCCGGTGACCGTGAGACCGCTAAGGAGATCGCCAAGCGGGTCATCGCGGCGTTTGAAACCTTCCCCTGTGTGATCGTGCCCTCCGGCTCGTGCGCGGGGATGCTGAGCAAGCATTACCCCCAGCTCTTCGACACGGAGACGGAGCCATCCTGGCATGCGAGGGCGACGGGCTTCGCAAGCCGCGTAAGGGAACTTACGGCGTTCCTCGCCGACGATGTTGGCGTGGACTTCACCGGACGGGCTTTTCCGCGCCGCGTGACCTATCACGATTCCTGCTCATCGATCCGTGAGATGGGAGTCGCCGCGCAGCCGCGAAAGCTTCTGAAGAGCCTGGATGGCATCGAACTCGTTGAAATGACAGACCGGGACGTCTGTTGCGGCTTCGGCGGAGCTTTTTCGATCAAATACCCCGAGATTTCAAACGCGATGGTTTCCCAGAAAATGGATCGCGTTCTTGAGGCCAAGGCCGATGTCCTGACGGGAGCCGACCTCGGGTGCCTGATGAACATTGCGGGAAAGGCGTCCCGCGAGGGCAAAGCGATTGACGTTCGCCATGTCGCCGAGATCCTCGCGGGTGATGTCGATGAACCCGGCTTGTGTCAGCCGGGATAGACATTGGCTCAGAGCACGCCAAGAATAACTCCAGCCAGAAACCCGAAGACCAGGAGGGTTGTGATTATGCTCAACTCACTCGCAACTGACATCGTGGCGTATCCTTCGACTTGGCTGCGTTTCCTCTGCGGATTAATCAAATAATCGTGCGTTTCATTCACTTGTGCAAATGATTTCGTTTGTGCGGCGCAGCAAAAACTGCAACTCCCAAAGAATAGTTTCCCACGTTGCAATGGCTAAGCAAAAGATTATTTCAGCCGGGTTGCCCCCCTGAGGGATCCGTTTTGCGTCTGCCGTTGTTTGGAATACACCTGGTGTTATTGTTGAAGCGGCGGCGTAAAAGGGTTCATCGATGCCAGAACAGTTTGAAGCTCTCGTACTGACGAAAACAGAAGCCGGACCGGCTGCCAATTGGACCCGGCTTTCCGAGGCCGATCTGATGGAGGGGGACGTTACCGTCCGAGTGACCCACTCCACGGTCAACTACAAGGATGGCCTCGCCATAACGAGCAAGGCGCCCGTCGTGAGGCGGTGGCCGATGGTGCCGGGTATCGACTTCGCCGGCGTCGTCGAGACCTCGTCGAACCCCGAATTCAAGCCAGGAGATGCGGTGATCCTCAATGGCTGGGGGTTAGGCGAAACCCATCTCGGCGGCTATGCTCAATATGCCCGCGTCAAAGGCGATTGGCTTGTTCCCCTGCCCGCAGGCTTGACGTCCGCCCAAGCCATGGCGATCGGCACTGCGGGCTACACGGCCATGCTGAGCGTCATGGCGCTCGAAGCTCTTGGCATCGCGCCCGCGAAGGGGCCGGTTATCGTCACCGGCGCGGCTGGCGGCGTCGGCAGCGTGGCGATCGCGCTTCTGTCGAAGCTCGGTTACACCATCATCGCCTCAACGGGGCGCTTTGAGGAAGAGCCCTATCTCCGCTCTCTTGGGGCTTCCGAATTGATCGCGCGGCAAGAACTCTCGACGCCCGGAAAGCCGCTCGGCCGCGAACGCTGGGCGGCCGGGATCGACGCCGTAGGCAGCCACACGCTGGCGAATGTGCTGGCGCAGACGAAATATGGCGGAGCGGTCGCCGCTTGCGGTTTGGCCCAAGGGATGGACCTGCCGACAAACGTGGCGCCCTTTATCCTTCGCGCCGTAAC
Source organism: Rhodomicrobium sp. (assembly GCA_049697375.1). Lineage (GTDB taxonomy): Bacteria > Pseudomonadota > Alphaproteobacteria > Rhizobiales > Rhodomicrobiaceae > Rhodomicrobium. Next base: position 1,100 of record JBAVVQ010000078.1, on the reverse strand, counting down.
TCTCACCGGCATCGATTCCGTCATGGCCCCGAAAGCGAAACGCCTCGAAGCATGGTCGCGGCTCGCCAGAGACCTCGATCCGGACAAGCTTGCCGGCATAACGCACACGCATAATTGGAAAGAGGTGGAAGGCCTGGCCCAACAGATCCTCGAAGGGAAAGTCCGGGGCCGCATCGTTCTCGAAGTGCAATAGAAGTCAGCCGTGGAAAGCGCCATAGGAAAGGCGCTTCCGCATCAGAAGCTCGTCTGAGGCGTCGCTAGCAAGCTTGTCCAAAACCGCGACGGCCTCGAAGCCGAAACGCCGATAAAAAACCTGGGCGCGCGTGTTGAAAGTGGACACACAAAGCCAAAGCTGCCGGGCCTCAGCGCGGCGCGCCTCGGACTCCATCCACTGAAGCAGGCGCAAACCCAAGTTGCGCCCTTGAAATTCAGGCAAAACCGCGAGCAGTTGCAGATAAGGTCCATGCAGGAATGGATCGAGAATGACGATGATACCGGCGCACGCTCCGCCCGCCAGAACCTCAAACCGCTTCACGGATGGCAGTTGCCTCTTAAGCCCGAGCGTAATCCGTTCCGCCGGCCACCCAATGACCGACCACGGCGGAATGGCCGCCAGGGCCGGCCCAAGCTCTTCGGCAGCCTCCGCCGATAACGGACGCAAGACGAGTTCGCCAAGATCGTGCCTGGTAAGTGCAAAGGTGTTCATCGACAAGACTTTTTTCGCTACTCCTTGACTTCGGCGCTTTCGTCGTCAATCGCTAGTGGCTCATATCTTGTAACTGCCTACAAGAGCTTGATGCGAGGTCGGTAGGCAATTGCGAGACGCCACACTAGGGCGACACGGGATGGCGGCAAACCCTCGCAGTCTCATTGTCCGAGGCGGCAACCGCGCCTCTGGAGACCCACATATGGAAGTCTTTTACGCCACTCGCGACGGCCAGTCGCGAAGGATCGCGGAGCGCATCGCCGAACGCCTCGCAAAATGGGAGATCGACACGCTTCCCAAAGATTTGGGAGTGCTGCAGCCTTCTCAATCTTGCCTCGAAAGCACGGGCCTTGTGGTCATCGTCGCCGCGATCCGGTATGGAAAACTCCTCCCC
>JBAVVQ010000077.1:0-6811 GCA_049697375.1 Rhodomicrobium sp. | reverse complement strand
TGATGGAACGGAGGATTAGATTCCCGAACGCTCGATTAGCGCCCATGCCAAAAGCGGTTTTCTTTTGGTAGGCCCCTCAGAAGGAGACGTGCCGCGAACCACAGGGTAATTCGTGATCATCGTCCTTTATTCAGCAGCGACGGTCTTATACCAGGTTCCTAGCGCTCAAGACTAGTTTCATAAATTTAAACTTATAATATTTCTAATCTACACTCTATAACAATTCTAAATAACTTGCTTTTTTGTTGCTTTTCGGTGTCAGAAATACTCAAATGCAAGCGTATGCCGCAATTGGGAAGCCTGGAAGGTTGACGGTCTTTCCAACCAAGGATGGTGTTTGCAAGCTGTCGACAGATGATTCGCGTTATGGTCCAGCTCGACGGCGGCTCGAAGGGGATGTTATGACCGTCAAGATTGAGACCCGCGCATCGCGGGTCGCTTCGTGCGCCGCAACAGGCACGTTGAGTTCGATTGCGAGTTGTCCCGCCTTCGCCTCGACCAAGCTCACCTTCGATTATCAGTTCGTCGACAATCCCGAATACAACACCGACCGCGGACCAGTGAATGTTTTCGCCGGCCGCGTTCACTGGCAGTTTCAGGCCGCTAAAGCGAGGGACGCGGAGGCTTGGTTCAGCCGGTGATAGGCGCGGCCGTGGCGCCAGGCTTCGGCGGTTCCCAATATTGAGCCCTCGGACGACGCGGGACGTTCTGTGGTCAACGACCATGCGGAGATTCGGCGGTTTATCGCTGTGGGGAGGGGCTTATGTTTGAAAGCCTTATTTCGTTTGGGCTGACGCGCCGCCCCCTCGCCTTGCTTCTGCTGGTCGCTTTCATAGTGGCAGGAGCGTTCGCGTTTGCGAAATTGAACATCGAGGCCTATCCAAACCCGGCGCCGGTCATCCTTGAAATCACGGCTCAGTCGCCTGGCCTGTCTGCAGAGGAGATGGAGCGGCTTTATACGATCCCGATCGAGGTCGGTCTGGCGCCGACCCCAGGCGTCAACAACATCCGCTCCACATCATTTTATGGGTTGTCCTTTGTTCGCGTGACATTTGAATACGGAGTCGATTATTACGCCGCCCTCCAGCAAATCGGCCTCAACCTCCAACAAAATGTCAATCTTCCGAACAATGTGCAGGCGCAGATCCAGGCGTCCAGCGTCGTGGGAGAAATCTATCGGTATCAGGTCGTCGGCCCTCCTCATATTGGATTGACCAACCTGAGAACAATTCAGGATTGGGTCTTGCAAAGACGTCTCCTGACAGTTCCGGGCGTCGTGCAGGTCAACACCTGGGGCGGCACGACCAAGGAATATGAGGTCGAGGCTGACCTCAATAAGCTTGAGGCCTATGGGGTCACGTTGCAGCAGCTCGTCAGCGCCATCAGCAACGCCAACATCAACATCGGCGGGCGCAACATCGACATCGGCAAGCAATCGGTCAACATCCGGGGGATTGGCCTGATCGATACCGGTGGCAGCGAAGACGTGATCCAAGGCCGCAGGGTCGAAGATATCGAGAGTATAACGCTTTCCCAGACGAACGGCGTCCCCGTTCAAATAAGGGATGTCGCACGCGTCTCCGTCGGGAATGTGCCCCGGCTCGGCAAGGCGGGCCGGGACGAGAACGACGATGTCGTCGCCGCCATTGTCGTCATGAACAGGACACTCCATACGAACGACGTCATCGCTCGCCTAAAGGCAGAGGTCGATAACATCAATACAGACGGAACCTTGCCGCCGGGCGTCAAGGTAGTGCCGATTTACGATCGCACAACGCTTGTTAACGTCACGACGAGTACGGTTCTGCACAATCTCGTCGTAGGATGCTCACTTATATTTCTCCTGCAGTGGATTTTCTTGGGAGATCTGATGAGCGCCCTTATTATCGCGATAAATATCCCATTTGCACTGTTTTTCAGTATAATCATTATTGTTTTGCGTGGCGAGGACGCCAATCTCCTCTCTCTCGGCGCCATTGATTTCGGCATTGTTGTCGATTCAGGAGTTATTCTGGTCGAAAATATATTTCGGGTGTTTCAGGCAAGTGCGCGGGAAGCTCTTTTGAAAAGAGCCGACTCTCTTCCCAATGGCGGCAATCAAGACGAGCGCGTGTTAACGCGTATTCGCTTGATTTATGTGGGCGCCATTCAGGTTGAGTCCGCGATATTATTTTCTACACTGATCATTCTGGCCGCCTTCCTGCCGCTTTTCACGATGCAAGGAGTCGAAGGCCAGATCTTCGGCCCGATGGCGCGAACCTATGCTTATGCGCTTGTTGGGGCGCTCCTTGCGACCTTTACATTCACTACTGTGCTCGCGTCGTTTCTCTTGCCTGACCATGTTCAGGAAACCGAAACACGCATCGTCCTCTTTGCTCGCGCCCTCTATGCGCCTGTCCTTTCTTTTGCATTGCGATTTCGGACAGTTACGGTGCTGCTTGGCTTGTTCTTTCTTATTGTAAGCGGATTTATCGGCTCTCGCCTCGGCACGGAGTTTCTGCCAGCGCTGGAAGAAGGAAATCTCTGGATTCGCGCCTCCATGCCGCCGACTATCTCTCTATCGGCCGGCATGCCCATCGTGAGCCGGATGCGGGAGATCATAAAATCGCATCCCGAGGTCATTACCGTCGTCTCTCAGCACGGCCGCCCCGATAATGGCAGTGACGCCACCGGCTTTTTCAATGCAGAATTTTTCGTGCCCCTGAAACCGTTCGAGGAATGGGCGCGTGGCCGGCACAAAGGGGGCCTCGTCAAGGATCTTCAGGCAGAATTTGCGAAAGAGTTTGTCGGAATCGATCTCAATTTCTCACAATATATTCAGGATAATATAGAAGAAAGCTTGTCGGGAGTTAAGGGCGCCAACTCGATCAAGATCATTGGGCGTGATCTCGTTAAACTCGAGGAACTGGCGACGCAGATCAAGCGCATCATGGCGGAAGTGCCCGGCGTCGAGGATCTGGGGATCTTTCGAGTCCTCGGACAGCCTAATCTTAATATCAGAATCAACCGCGAAAAGGCGGCTCGATACGGCCTGAATACGGGGGACATTAATGCCTTTGCGCAAACGGCCTTCGGTGGCAATGTCGCTACGGTTGCGTACGAGGCTGATCGGCAGTTCGGCGTGAACGTTCGGGCGGCGCCTCAGTTCAGAGACAGCATCGACACGATCCGTAACGCGAAAATCGGCGTATCAATGGGGAATAGCACGGCTTTTATTCCGCTGACCGAAGTTGCCGACATCTCTTTGGACACCGGCGCGTCCTATATATTCCACGAGCGGAATCAGCGGTTTATCCCCATCAAATTCAGTGTCCGGGGGCGTGATCTGGGCAGCACGATTGCCGAGGGCAAGGCGCGGATTGAGCAAGCGCTCAAATTGCCAACAGGCTATCGTCTTGTCTGGGCAGGTGAGTTCGAAGAATTGGAGGCAGCACAAAAGCGTCTCTCGATCATGGTTCCGATCAGCATAGTCCTGATCCTTGGTCTGCTCTACAGCCTGTTCAATAGCGTCCGCGACAGCCTCGTCGTGCTGACTGGTTACTTATTTGCTGTCGCCGGCGGCCTGATCGCGCTTGCCTTCTCTGGCGAGGCCTTTGGCATCTCCGCCGCCATTGGTTTCGTTTCGCTGCTTGGTATTTCGGTTATGAACGGCATCATTCTCCTCACAGCCTTCAACGAGATCAGGGAGAGCGGAGTCCTGCCGGCAGAAGCCATGTTTCAGGCGGCGAGCCAACGCATGCGCGCGGTCCTGATGACGGCCTTCTCCGCGGCCGTCGGTCTGATCCCAGCCGCGTTTTCGACGGCCATCGGCAGCCAGGTTCAACGCCCCCTCGCGATTGTCGTTGTCGGCGGGATGATGATCGGGCCCATCCTTTTACTCATCGTCGTCCCCGCTCTTCAAACCCTGATTTTGGGCCGGGGTTCGAATGCTGAACTGCCCACTCCCGTTGAGTGGCAATAACCAAATGTGTCGGGCGCATTCTGCGACAGATAATAAGTATCCGCCGGAAGAGCCAGGGGCTTTGGAATTGGAGCCGCTTGAAGCGTCGCAAAGTCGCTAGACTGGCAACCCGTAAAATCAAGGCCCCGAAGAGATACTTACATGATTACTTATAGCCGTTTTACAAAGCAAAACCAATTTTTACCGGATTTTAAGCAACGCCTCGGAGAAGCCGCCGAAGCTCTACGGCACGGGCAGGAGAGAGGGCGCCGGGTCGGGATCGAACTCCGTGTCGTCCGCCATGAGCGCGTCTTCCTCGACCATTTCCGCGAGTTTCCGGCGAGCCTCCTCCGCTTCGCGCTGACGCGCCCAAAGCCCGGCATAGAGCCCGCCCTGCGCTAAAAGTTCGGCATGCGCGCCCCGCTCGACAATCTTCCCTTGGTCCATGACCAGGATCAGGTCGGCATGGATGATGGTCGAGAGCCGGTGTGCGATGACGAGCGTGGTTCGGTTCTTCGCAACCTGATCGAGCGCCGCCTGGATCTCCTTTTCGGTGAAGCTGTCGAGCGCCGAAGTCGCCTCGTCCAGCATGAGGATCGGCGGCGCTTTCAGAATCGTCCGCGCGATGGCGACGCGCTGCTTTTCGCCTCCCGAAAGTTTGAGCCCGCGCTCGCCCACGGGAGATTTATATCCGAGCGGCAATTGCTGGATGAAGCCGTCGATCTGCGCCAGCCGGGCGGCTTCCCTCACCTCATCGTCGGTCGCGGTCACGCGGCCATAGCGGATGTTGTACTGGATGGTGTCGTTGAAGAGCACCGTATCCTGCGGCACGATGCCGATGGCGGCGCGAAGCGAGTCCTGCGTGACGTTGCGGATGTCCTGCCCGTCGATCAGGATGCGGCCCGCCTTCACGTCGTAGAAGCGATAAAGCAGCCGCGATACGGTCGATTTGCCTGCCCCCGATGGCCCAACCAGCGCGACCATATGGCCGGGGGGCACCTCGAAATCGACGCCGCGAAGGATTGGGCGCGCATCCTCGTAAGCGAAGAAGACGTTCTCGAACCGGATCGCGCCCTTGCTCACGATCAGCGGCTTTGCGCCCGGCTTGTCCTTTACCTCGGGCTTCTGCCCGAGCAATGTGAACATGGCCTCGATGTCGACGAGCGCCTGTTTGATCTCGCGATAGATCATGCCCATGACGTTGAGCGGCTGATAGAGCTGGATGAACACCGCGTTCACCATCACAAAATCGCCAACGGACGCCCTTCCTGTCGCGACATCGCGCGCCGAGACGATCATCGCAAGCACCATGCCCGCGGTGAAAATGAAGGCCTGGCCGGAGTTCAGAATCGCAAGCGAGCTGTAGGTCTGGATGCTCGCGCGCTCGAAACGCTCCATGGAACGGTCGAAGCGGCTCGACTCCCAGCGCTCATTGCCGAAATATTTGACGGTCTCGTAATTCAGGAGGCTGTCGATGGCTTTCGTGCTCGCGTCCATGTCCGCCTCGATATATTCGCGGCGGATCTTGATGCGTTTCTCGCTGAAATAGAAACTGAACCAGGCATAGATCAGGATCATGATGAGCACGATCGCGACCATCACCCATCCGAAGTAATAGCCGAACAAGAGGCAGACGAACAAAACCTCCAGAATGGTCGGGAAGAGGTTCAAAGCGCCCATGCGGATGATGAGGTCGACCGCAAGCTTGCCGCGATCGAGAATTCGGGAAAGGCCGCCGGTTTTCCGTTCGAGATGAAAGCGCAGCGAGAGGTCGTGCACATGCCGGAAGGTCTGGGTGGCGAGCACGCGCGTGGCATGTTGCCCGATATGCGTGAAGAGCACGTCCCGCAGCTGCACGAAGCCGATCATAGACAGGCGCGCTACGCCATAGGCGACGATCAAAGCCAAGGGCACAGCCGCGATCTGAAGCGCCTTGTTCGACGCGTCGGTCTGGGGAAGCGCGGTGAGCGCGTCCACGGCCGCCCTATAAGCCAGCGGCATTGCGATTGTGACAACCTTCGCCGCGATCAACGCCGCCGCCGCCAGCACGAGCCGCACCTTCAGATCGGGCCGTCCCTTCGGCCAGACAAAGGGAAGTAAATATTTCAGGATGGCGACGTGCTGCTCTCCCGATGCATCGGGAGCGGCTGAGTGACGGGAAACGGCGCGATAACGCAAAAAATGCCTCTTTGATCGATCAAAACCCAGAAAGCCGCTTCAGGGGATGGATGGCAAGTGAAAACCCCGTCTCCATATAAGCGAGCTTTCGCCATTAGCGAGTGCCCGCCTGCTTAAGCGGAACGCAAGCTGAAATCGGTTAAGCTCTTGACCAAGCTCATTTTGAATGTGATGACCGCCCCATGAAACAAAAGAAAATGAAACGTCTCTGTGTATATTGCGGTTCCGGTTCAGGGAGGGATCCGCGCTTTAAGGACGCGGCGTCCGCTTTAGGGAGGGCGATGGCGGAGGCTCAGATCGGGCTCGTCTATGGCGGCGGCGGGAATGGCCTGATGGGCGCCGTCGCTCAAACCGTCCGCGATTTTGGCGGCCATGTCACGGGGATCATACCAGCCTCGCTGCTCGAAATCGAAAACGCACTCGAAACCATCAATGAGCGCTTCGTGACCAATGGGTTTCATGAGCGCAAAATGCTCATGTTCAACCTCTCCGACGGCTTCGTCGCCCTGCCGGGCGGCGTCGGCACGCTGGAGGAGCTCGTCGAGCAGCTGACCTGGACACAGCTCGGCCATCACGACAAGCCCGTGTTTATCGTGAATACGGCCGGATATTGGGATCTGCTCCTGCAAATGTTCGACAGGATGCGCCAGCAACTGTTCATCCGGCCGGAGCTTGAGACGCGCTATATCGTTG
>JBAVVQ010000076.1:0-1542 GCA_049697375.1 Rhodomicrobium sp. | reverse complement strand
GGGCAGCGCTGACGCTCGCGCTTCTCACGGTGCCCGTCGTGATTGTTGCGACCGAGGAGGCGCTTGCCGCGGTGCCCCGCTCGATGCGCGAGGGCTCGCTCGCCTGCGGAGCTTCCAAGTGGCAGACCATCAAGAACATCGTCCTGCCAAGGGCCATGCCGGGCATCATGACCGGTATCATCCTCGCCATGGCGCGGGGCGCCGGTGAGGTGGCGCCGCTGATGCTCGTCGGCGTGGTGAAGCTTGCGCCCACGCTGCCCATCGACGGCTATTTCCCCTATATCCACCTTGAGCGCAGCTTCATGCATCTCGGCTTTCATATCTACGACGTCGGTTTTCAGTCACGAAACTCCGAAGCGGGCAAGCCGATGGTCTTCGTCACGACCCTCCTTTTGATCGCAATCATCACAATCCTCAATCTTGCCGCGATCATCATCCGGTCGCGGCTGAAGCGCCGATTTGCCGGGAGCCAGTTCTGACATGAATGTTGCAATAACGAACACCCCAACACCGGCGGCGCCGGCCTTCGGTCCTCCTTCAATTCATCCGAAACGGGGAACGGACGGCGAGGCGATCCAAATCCAGAATTTCAATCTCTGGTACGGCAAGTCGCAAGCGCTCTACGATGTGAGTTTCACGATAGACCGCGGGCTCGTAACTGCGCTTATCGGACCGTCCGGCTGCGGCAAGTCTACATTGCTGCGCTGCTTCAACCGCATGAACGATTTGATCGACAATTTGCGGATCGAGGGCCGGATCGAATTCGACGGCGGCGATATTTATGCGCCGCGCATCGACACGATCGCCTTGCGCAAGCAGATGGGAATGGTGTTTCAAAAGCCGAACCCATTCCCGATGTCGATTTTCGAAAATGTTGTCTACCCATTAAGAATTGACGGCATTCGCGACCGAAAGGTTTTGGAAGAGACCTGCCAGAAGGCCTTGCAGGGAGCGGCGCTTTGGAACGAGGCCAAGGATAGGCTCGATACTTCCGCCCACGGACTTTCCGGCGGCCAGCAGCAGCGGCTTTGCATAGCGCGCGCGATCGCCGGCGACCCGGAAGTTCTTCTGATGGACGAGCCGTGCTCAGCGCTCGATCCAATCGCCACGGCCAAGATCGAAGAGCTGATCGACGAGCTTCGCGAGCGTTACACCGTCGTGATCGTCACGCACAACATGCACCAGGCGGCGCGTGTTTCGGACAATACTGCCTTAATGTATCTCGGCCGCCTCATCGAATACGGCGACACTGAAACAATCTTCAATCAGCCTCTGAACCCCCGAACTCAGGACTACGTCACAGGCCGGTTCGGCTAATCCTCTTTTTGGCAGAAAGGACTTCAGAGACATGATCGCACATACGGTTACCGCTTATGACGAAGAGCTGAAGTCCCTCAGGCAAAAGATCTTTCACATGGGAGGCTTGGCCGAGCATCAGGTCATGACCGCTATGAGCGCAATCGCAGGCGCAGATAACGCACGCGCCAAACAAGCGGTTGCTGGCGATGCGGCGATCGATGCCATGCAGCGCGAGATCGAGGT
>JBAVVQ010000075.1:0-9764 GCA_049697375.1 Rhodomicrobium sp. | reverse complement strand
GTGGGGTCTATCCGGGATGCGGCCGCGCGCCGCCCGTGAGGAGGGTGGCCACCCTTCTCACGGGCTGATCCTTTCCGATTCGTTGGCGAGAGAAAGATCAGCTATCCCGAGATACAATCCGGGATCGCAAAAAGCGCTGGCGTTTGTAACAATCCCGGATAACGCCCTTGGCGCTTCCGGTATGACACAGCGAAGTAATCAACCGGATTCGGCATCAGCCATTTTTCGCCGAAAGCAAGGCCGTCAAAATCGAAGCCGGCGCCCCTTTCAGCCGTGGCACAACCACCATCCGCTTAATCTGCCCTTTCTTGAAGGCGGTTAGAAACCGGCGGTAATCCTTGAACACGACGCACCCGTTCGAGTCGCCCGGTCTTCGGAGCATATAGGTGTGCGCCAGAAAACCGACCCGCCCAAAGACTGCGGCGTCACCTTCGACGGGCGTCAGGCGGATCGCCTCCACACCGTGGAAGGGTCTCTCTCGTAGCGTCAGATCATAGATATGAGGCGGCGTCGGCCCCCTGTTTTGCCGATTTACGAAAGCGGGGTTGTCTCGCATCGGCCCCATTCCGGAATGGGCTTCGAGCGTCTCGCCGTTCGGCAAGTAAACCATGCCCCTTTCAATATCGTAGATCGCAACACCAGCCTCTCGTTGCGAAGCCGCAACGGACGGCGACGCCCTCCCGGCTTCATCGTCCGCTTTCGCAAAACGAGGCACGACGGCAAGCTTTTGCGGCTGGACGTCGTCCGCAACCGCCGCGCTCACGGGCTGGGCCTGCACCGCGGCGTCTGCCTTTACTTTTACAAGGCGCGGCTGAACGGCAATGTAGCGTTCGGCTGGCGCCGCTTCGGGCGGGACCGCATCGAACGGCACGACCTCCGCCACGCGCACGGTCTTGTAACGAATGGACACGTTCTGGACTTGCCCGGGCCTTGTTTTGGCGAACGAGGTCTCGTTTCGTGCGGTCCCCTGCGCATGGAGCGCCATCGCGAGCAACAGCGTCAACACGCACGCCAGGAAAGCCCGTGGGCTTGATTGAACTCTCGGAGCCGAGCCCTGCTCCCACACCTGTACTGACATCGATTATTCCAAACTCTACGCCGCGTGGAGACACAAAAATTTTGTCGCGAACAAGGCAGGTGAATGCTTGCCGTCTCCTCCCACTCCTCATGTTGTCAGCGCCACGCCCTCATACCTTGGCGTGCCTTAACAAAGTCTTGCCATCCGCGGCCGGCGAGAAACGGCCACCCGCTATTTATGAATAAAGATGCTTTACACTTTCTAAAGCGTGGGCGGGGCGGAGCGCCTTCTTACCTCGATGCCCTTCGTGGCGAGGCCGCAAAGCTCTGCCTGGGACGGCATGAACAAAGGCGTTTTGGCTTATGCGGTTCGTATGACCGGCTCACGAGCCAAGCCGAGCAGCGCATCGCAGTCGATGTGCCGCTCTAGATGCGCCGCGAGACGATCGAGCGTCTCCTCGACGGTCGCCTCATAGTCGAGCCCCGACGGCTCCGCGTTCAGGCGCTCGAGCCAGCTTGCGCGCTGGCGATCATCGGCGAAAAGACCATGGACGTAGCAACCCATCGCCCGGCCATCCGCGCTCACCGCTCCGTCCTCCCTGCCATCGGAGAATCGCAGGACCGGCCTTGCCAAATCCGGCCCCGAAGTCCTGCCGATGTGCATTTCGTAACCTCTGAAGGGAACGCCCCGGGCAACGCAGCGTCCGCCCACTTCTTCCAGGGTTTTGTCGCCATCGAGAACGGTTTCGCAATCGAGAAAGCCAAGCCCCTCGAGGGAGCGCGCGTCTCCTTCGGTCCCATTGGGATCGCTGATGCGGCGCCCGAGCATCTGGTAGCCGCCGCAAATGCCGAGCACTAGGCCGCCGCGGCGGAGGTGGGCTTTGAGGTCGATGTCCCATCCCGCGGCGCGAAGAGCTTCAAGGTCCGAGATCGTGGTTTTGGAGCCCGGCAAGACCACCAGGCGCGCTTCGCCCGGAATCGCTTCGCCAGGCTTGATGAATTTGAGATCGATCCCCGGCTCCAGACCGAGCGGATCGAGGTCGTCGAAGTTCGAGATATGGGGGTAGGCAAGCGCCACGACGAGGCGTTTGCCATTGTTTGGCCTGTCGTTGCGTCCCAAGAGCGCCAAGGCGTCCTCGGCTGGCAGGCGCTTCGCGTCCGCAAAGTAAGGAACAAGCCCCAGCGGCCGCCAGCCGGTCAGGCTCGCGATCTTTTCCATGCCGTCCGCGAAAAGGCTGGGATCGCCCCGGAACTTATTAACGATGAACCCCTCCACAAGGGCGATATCCTCGGGATCGGCCACCATTTTGGTTCCGGCGAGGCTCGCAATGACGCCGCCGCGGTCGATGTCGCCAATAAGAATAACGGGCACGCCGCCCGCGCGGGCGAACCCGAAATTGGCGATGTCGTTTCTTCGCAGGTTGACCTCGGCCGCAGACCCTGCGCCTTCGACGAGCACGAGATCCGCCTCACGGCACAAACGCGCGAAGCTATCGAGCACGGCTCCCATAAGCTTCGGTTTCAGTTTCTGATACTCAGCAGCCTTCGCGCTGCCAACCACGCGGCCCTGCACCACAATCTGAGACCCGATCTCACTTTGCGGCTTCAGCAGAACGGGGTTCATATGGACGCTTGGCGCGATTCCGGCAGCGCGAGCCTGGAGAGCCTGCGCCCTCCCAATCTCGCCGCCATCGGCGGTGACGGCCGCGTTGTTCGACATGTTCTGCGGCTTGAAAGGCCGGACTTCGAGGCCGCGCTTGCGGAAGGCGCGGGCAAGCCCCGCGACGATGACGGACTTGCCTACATCGGAGCCGGTCCCGGCAAGCATGATCGCGCGCATGAACCTAGTACGCCCCGCTGGAACGCCTGCCCCGTTTGGCGGCCAGGCCAACAGGCCAATTGGCGTTTTGTGTACATCGTGCGAATAGCGGCATCTGTTTGTCAACTTGTTCCTGACGCTTGCGCCGTATTCCTTCTTCTGAAACATCTTCGGCGAATTCGCCTTTCCGGCAGGTTAACGAGATCTCCACCCCACCCAACAGGCCGTGCGCAAGCGTTAATTCGCGAAGCGGCAACATATTTAACGGACATTTGCGCGTCCCAGTAAATGAAAAAATTCCGGCATTAAATTAAACTTAATGGGAGGTCAAGGCCGAAGGAAAAAGGTTCATTTTCAATTGCTTATTGGAATTACTTCCCACCGGGAAGAAGGCTCGCCGGGAAGCGATCGCGGCAGGATAAATCGGTCGTTAAGCATGTGATGACCGGAAATAAATCCGGGACGCTCCCATTAACCCTATTTGGGTAAACAGGGCGCCGGCGCGGAAAAAGGCAACGATCCGTTAACCCCGCGGCGCGGTTTTGCCCACTCCCCACTAGAACTCGATGCCGGCTTGGGCTTTCACCCCTGCCGCAAAATGATGTTTGACCGGCGTCATATCCGTGACGAGATCGGCGGCGTCGATCATGTCCTGTTTCGCGTTACGCCCGGTGACGACGATATGAAGGTCAGGCCGCCGCGCCCTAAGCTTTTCCAGCACGGCCCCTAGATCGAGATGTTCGTAGCGGAGCGCGATGTTCAACTCGTCAAGGATGACCAGCCGGATCGAGCCGTCTTCCATCAACTCGATGGCCTTGGACCAGGCGCGCTCCGCCGCCGCGACATCCCGCGCCCTGTCCTGTGTCTCCCAGGTAAACCCCTCGCCAAGCGTATGCCAGACGACGCGATCGCCAAACGCCTTGACAGCCTCGCGCTCGCCCGTCTCCCAGGCGCCCTTGCCGAACTGCACCACGCCGACGCGAAATCCGCGCCCGACCGCGCGCAACAGCAGCCCGAACGCCGCCGTCGACTTACCCTTGCCCTTGCCCGTGTGAACGATCAGGAGGCCCTTTTCCGCCGTTTTTTCCGCAACCTCGGCGTCCTGCGCCGCCTTTCGCTTCTCCATTTTGGCTTTGTGGCGACCGTCGTCTTCGCGGTTCGAGGTCATCGCTGTCTTGTTCTCCTTTGCGGCCGCTGCAGGCGGTGGCTGCTGTTGAAATTTCAGCCTCGACACAGACTACGCGGGCATTCGCGGCTTGACCAACGAAACGAATGGACTGGGCGAGATCGAGCGCTTCGTTCTGCGTCTAGTGCACTTTCACAAAGCCCGCGTCTTTCTCAAGCCGGAAAACCCGCTCCTCGATAACCCGCACGGTTTCCGATAGTTTTTCTTGGCCCTGGTAGATCTCGATGACCGAAGCGCCGACCTTGCCAAGAAGCTTGCTTTGCGTCTTGCTCTCGGCCTTGAGCGCGGCGACATCGGCGCTCAAGGCCGTGCGTTCGCCCGAAGCTCCAGACGATGTCCCGCGCTCCTGCTTGGCGTCGCGCCACGCCCTCGTCTTGATCGTGATCCAGGCATGCGACGAGCCGGAACGATAGGGCGCGTCCCGCTTTTTCGAGACGATGCCTCCGAGCCCCAGCCGCGCGCCTGCTTCGAGCAAGGCTTCCCCATCCTCGAAATGTTCCACATAGCGCAGATGGGGATTTAGCTGTGTCCCGATCGCCTCCGCAAGCCGCGCCTTCCGCTCGAAGAGCGACCGCGAGCGCAGATCCTCCTCCCCGCTCAGCAATAGGTCGAACCCCCAGAAGGTTTGCATAGCCTGCTTGTGCGACCGCAGGAGCGCCTCGACGTCCGGTAAGCCTTTCGCGTTCAACGCGGTGATTTCACCGTCGAGCACGACATCGCCGATCGGCATCTGCGCCGCGGCCGCCACGATATCCGGGAACCTGAAGCTCAGATCGTTGCCGCGCTTGGAGTACAGCCGAACCAGGCTTCCGCGTTTGTGCAATTGGCCCCGCCAGCCATTGAGCTTGATTTCATGCAGCCAGGCCTCCCCTGCGGGCGGCCGTGAACGCGATGCAGGCATACAAGGCTTGATGAAGGAAAACGCATACGCCATACGAACCTACGTGAGCATCGTTTCGCTCACGGCAAGCCCCCCACCCCTCCGTTGCGCTTCCACGCTCACCATAACGCACCATAATCCAACGCGCGAAAGCGGCGGTTGATAAGTTCTCTTTGTTAATGAACTGGTTATTTTTTTGCGTCTACCTTCACGACCTCATTAAGCAGATAAGCGAAAGAGGGCGCCATGTCAGACATCAGCATTCCCGGCGGACGGATCCGTTCATTCGTGGAGCGGATCGAGCACCTGGACACCGAATTGCAGGAGTTGAGCGAGCAGAAAAAGGAAGTCTTTGCAGAGGCGAAGTCTGAGGGTTTTGATATAAAAACCCTCAAGGAAATCATCAAGATGAGGAAGGAAGACAAGGATGAGCGCGACGAGCGCGAGACCTTGCTTGATCTGTATATACGCGCAATGGAAACAGAGGAACGCGCCGTCAAGGCCGCCTGACTCGATCGAAATGCAGGCTTCGCCGCGTATTTTTCGGCCGAACAGGTGATCGGGACAACCGGTCACCTCATCCAACGCCCAACTCCGTTACACCTTCGCCCGCCACAGCCTTCCGGGAATCGCCTCCCAGGGTCACAGGATGGGAACCAAAACTAAGGAACGCCCACGCGGCAGGAGAGACTAGGGCGACCTGCGCCTGATTAAATTTGACAGATCGGGGGTCCGATGGCTAACTCAAGCTTCGACGGCGCGCGAAGAGCGCATATTAGGGAATCCGGTAGGGCTTTGCGCCTGAATCCGGAGCTGCCCCCGCAACTGTAGGCGGAGAGCGCCAACCGAACAATGCCACTGGCGCAAGGCTGGGAAGGCAGGTTGGAGCGACGATCCGCGAGCCAGGAGACCTGCCGTCTCGGCTTAACTCGAATCGCCGCCGGTGGGGCGGCCCGGGACCTCGATATGAACGCTCAATCAGCCGCATCTTCCATCGCAAAGGATGGCTTTCAGACAGCGACGTTGACGGCTAGAAGCGCTTTCACCCTCCGCTCTCGTTAGACCCGCGGCATGGTTGATCGCATCCCGGCGCTGGCGGGGCGCACAAATACATGAGCGGCGCGCGCATCACGATTTTCGTTTGCGTTACATGCCGGCTTCCAATCGATGGCAATGAGAACGATTTCGAAAAGCCAGGTGGAGAACTGGCCGCCGCTATCGAGGCTTGTCTGCGGGACGCTGGCGCGAGCAGCATTGAGGTGCGGCCCGTCGAGTGTCTTTCCGTCTGCAAACGGCCCTGCACCATTGCCTTCGCGGGGCAAGATAAATGGACCTATATCGTCGGTGGGCTCGACGCCAAAAGCCACGCCGCAGAGATCGTCGCCACGGCGCAGAGATTCGCCGCCACTGAGGACGGAATAATCCCCTGGAAAGAGCGCCTGCTTTTCTTCCGCAAAGGCGTGATCGCGCGCATTCCCCCTGAAACCTATCGAATGACGGAAAAAGCTAAATGAGCCTGCTCAAGACACCTTGCACGATCGTCACCGGCTTTCTTGGGGCGGGCAAGACCACGCTTGTTCGTCACGTGATCGAACACGCCGACAGGCGGCTCGCGGTGATTGTGAACGAATTTGGCGATGTCGGCATCGACGGGGAAATCTTGAGGGGATGCGGCGTTGAAGGCTGTCCGGAAGACCGCATCGTCGAACTCGCCAATGGCTGCCTGTGCTGCACCGTCGCAGACGACTTCGTCCCTGCGCTGGCGGCTCTCCTCGCGCATGAGGCGCCGCCCGAGCATATTCTGATCGAAACGTCGGGGCTTGCGCTGCCCAAGCCCCTTTTGCAAGCCTTCAACTGGCCCGCGATCGCCTCCCGCGTCACCGTTGACGGAGTGATCGCCGTGATCGACGGACCCGCGGTGGCCGCTGGGCGCTTCGCCGCCGATCCCGAAGCCCTTGCCCGGCAGCGCGCCGAAGATAGCTCTCTCGATCACGATAACCCGCTGGAAGAGGTTTACGAAGACCAACTCCTTTGCGCCGATCTCATCGTGCTCAACAAGACCGACCTCATGACCAGGGGTGAACGCGCCCGCGTAAGCGAAGAAATCAGGGCGGCCACGCCGCGGGCTGTCAAAGTGGTCGAGGCCGCAAACGGTCACCTCGACCCATCTGTTCTGCTCGGGATCGGAGCAGCCGCGGAAAAGGATATCGATCAGCGTCCCTCGCATCACGACGCCGAGGCTCCGCACGACCATGACGACTTTGAAAGCTTCATCGTCGATGTGCCGCCGCTTGGCTCGCCGGAGGAACTCCTTTCGAAAGTGGCGGAGGCGACGGCTCAGCATGATATTTTGCGCGTCAAAGGCTTTGCCGAGGTGAAGGGCAAGCCGATGCGTCTGCTCGTTCAAGGTGTCGGCGCGCGAATCCAGCATCAGTTCGACCGGCCATGGAAGCCCGGGGAGGAGCGAGGCGGCCGCCTGGTTGTGATTGGGGAGCAAGGGCTCGATGCCGAGGCGATCCGACGCATGATCGGGGGCTAACGGGATGCAGAAGAAACAAGAAATACTGACTTCATCCTTCGACAAGCTCAGGATGAGGGCGTGCGCTTTCAACGTATTGAACCTCATGGTGAGCCTGTCGAACCATGGACAGCGCCATCTCATAGCAAGGTGCTAGCGGCACATGCATCTCCTCGCCGTTCCCTCCGCATCGCTCGATGAGACTGATGCCGCCATCGACCTCGGCCAAACCCCGGCCGACATCATGGCGCTTTCGTTCAGCGACAGCGACCTGTCCGCGCTTGCGGCGGCGTGGAGGGCGAGCCCGGAAGCGCTTCCGAGCCTGAGACTGGCGAGCCTTAAGAAACTTCGGCATCCCCTGTCAGTGGATCTCTACGCCAATGCTGCTTCGGCTGCGCGCCTTATCATTGTGCGCTGCCTTGGCGGGCTCGATTATTGGCGCTATGGCTTCGAACGGCTGGCGGATATTGCGCGGAGCAAAGGAATCCTTCTTATTGCGCTGCCGGGAGACGACCGCCCGGACCCGCGGCTCCAAGAGCTTTCAACCATCCCCGCTCCGGTGCTTTCTCTTTTCGACCGGTATTTTCGCGAGGGTGGCCCCGAAAATTTGAGCCAGGCGCTCCGGCTCGCCGCCAATCTCCTTGGCGCAAAGTTCAACCTCAAGCCTCCGGCGCCTATTCCTTCGGCGATTGGATTGACTGCGTCGGGGGCGATCGTCTCGATCGAAGACCTCATCGCAGAGTCCGCCGATCGTCCGCACGCTCTTGTCGTCGGCTACAGGGCAGCCGTCATCGCAGCAGACGATAAACCGCTGAAAGCGCTCATGGACGCGCTTGCTGCGGAGGGATTAGCGCCTTTCGGCGTAGCCGTGACAAGCCTCAAAGACCCGAAGGCCGCGCCAACCGTTGAGCGGCTGATCGCGGAGCGCAAGCCCGCGATTATCATAAACGCCACCGCGTTCTCCGCGCTTCGCGACGACGGCGCTTCGGTGCTCGATGCGGCCGGCGTTCCCGTCCTGCAGGTCGCGCTCGCGGGCGCCCGATACGAGGCGTGGGAAGCGTCCGCGCGCGGGCTTGGCCCATCCGATCTCGCGATGAACGTCGTTTTGCCGGAGGTGGAAGGGCGCATCTTCACCCGCGCCATCTCGTTCAAGGCTGACGCCGCCGCCGATCCGCTGTTCGAGCACGCGGAGACAAGACACGAGCCCGCAGTGGATCGCGTGTCCTATGCGGCGAAGCTCGCGGCGGCATGGGCGCGGCTTTCGCACACACCGCGCAATGAGCGAAGACTCGCGATTGTTCTCTCGAACTACCCTTCACGGGGTGGCCGGAGCGGTTACGCCGTCGGACTGGATGCCTTCGAAAGCGTCTGTGAAATCCTGAGCTTTCTCAACGAAGAGGGGCATGACGCCGGGCCTGAGAGATGGACCGCATCCGCTCTGGCGACGGATGTTTCCGGCGGACGAGACTTCATCGAAGTGCCTTTCGACGATTATCGCGCTTTTCTCGCAACCCTGCCGGATGCCGTGCAAAAGAGCCTCGCCGAAACGTGGGGCGCCCCGGGAAACGATCCGGCCTTCAGCGCCGGCCATTTTCGCTTTCCCTGCGTAAGGGCCGGAAAGGTGACGATCCTCTTCCAGCCCGATCGCGGCGCCTTGGCGGATCGCAAGCAAGGCTATCACGACGTGACTTGCGCGCCCCGCCATGGCTATATCGCCCTCTACGCTTGGCTCAGGGAGCGCGAGCGCATCGACGCCATGATCCACCTCGGCACGCATGGCACGCTCGAATGGCTCCCGGGCAAGGCGCTTGCGCTTTCTTCGGCTTGTTTTCCCGAGGCCGTCCTTGGCCCGATCCCCGTCATTTATCCCTTCATCGTCAACAATCCGGGCGAGGCTGTGCAGGCCAAACGGCGGCTGAGCGCGGTCACGATCGGGCATCTGACGCCGCCGCTTACGAAGGCTGGGTTGCATGGCGGAATGGCCGAGCTTGAAGGGCTGTTGGAGGAATACGCCGAAGCCGAGGGCGTCGATAGCCGTCGCGCGAAATTGATTGAAGAAGAGGTTCTCGACCGGGCCTGGCGGTCGGGGCTCGCCAAGGATTGCGGCGTGACCCCGGATGATGCGCCTCGCGAGGCGATCGCGAAGCTCGACGCTCAACTCTGCGACATCAAGGAACTCGCTATTCGCGACAAGCTGCACGTTTTCGGGCGGGCGCCGGACGCCGAAAGCTGCGCGGCGCTCACAGCGGCGATCGGCCAGGCGACGGGACTCAAGCCGGACGAAGCGAAGCCGGTGGAAGCCCTTCTATCGAGCTGCGGCCCTTTGGAGCGATCAGGCCTCCTC